>NZ_JAAGPK010000339.1:0-2662 GCF_017104685.1 Burkholderia sp. Tr-20355
CGACCTCGGGCGGCGACGCCGGCGCGACGGGCAAGTCCGGCGCCTGAGCGGGCGCCGCGCAGGCGAGCGTTCGATGCGACGCTGGCCCGCGCGGCGCATCCGATAGCGATCGCCGCCCGTTACCGGCCCCGCGCATCGCGCCGAACCGCGAGTTTGCATTGTTTGTCAAATCGGCCGGAACCGGCGCCAGCCAACGCGGTCGGCTTGCGTTTTCCGGCCCGATTGACGATCCTACGCACTTTCCGGCTCGCGCCGTTCGTCGGGCGCGCCAGCCAGCGGCGCCGGGCCGCGTTCGGCCCGACCGCCGTGCCTCCCGGCGCCCGCACGCGATCGGCGTGCAGCGCAGCGGGGCAGCCGCATCGCGGGTTGCCGCGCATCGTCCGGCCACCGCCCCGTCTCACCCGTTCTCCCCGGCGCCGTGCCGCTTCCCCGGCCGGCATCCCGAACCCGCCCGTCCAGGGCTTTCGCTATTCCGTTTATGTTTCGTTCCCTGACGACCCTGATCAAGAAGTGGCGCGCGTCGCGCAATGCCGGTCACCAACTCGATGCGCTGCTCGCGCACGCCGACGCCGATGCATCGTATGCCGAGCGCAGCGAATGGCTGATCGAGCTCGCGCACTGGCTGCGCCGCAACGGCACGATGCAGGAGACCCCGGCCGAGCGCGACGCCGACACGCGCGCGTATCCGGCCCATGCGCGGCTGCGCTACCTGTTCCACGTGCTCGATCGCAACCCCGCCTGGAAAGCGCACGCCGCGCGCATCCTGCGCGGCATCCTGCGCGAATGCGACGGCATCTCGCTGCTGTGCGACGCCGGCATGCCCGTGCACTCGGGCTTCTTCGGCGCGCTGTTCGAGCGGATCGACTCGTCGCTGATCCCGCCCGCGCCGAACCGCCGCGAGCTGTCGGCGCTGTTCACGCTGATGTTCCCGGCACCGGAGGATGCGAAATGGATCGACGCGCTGCCCGACGACCTGCTCGCGCGCCTCGCCGAGCTGATCTCGTTCGACGTCACCGAGGAGGAACGCCACGAGCCCGGCTCGTTCTCGCGCGACCTGCTGGCCGCGCTGCATAACCTGACCTGCCAGATCAGCTCGACCGGCCTGTCGCAGACGGTGCGCAGCCGGCTGTCCGACGACGATGCGCGCAAGCCGCTCGAATCGCAGCCGTTCTACCGCCTCACGCGCGCGATGCTCGCGGTCGAGACCGCGCACGCGGCCGTCGAGGACGGCGGCGACCCGAGCAAGCTGCTGCACGAGGTGAACTACCTGCGCGTGCTGCTCGACGAATGCCGGATCGCCGTCGACGACGTGTTCTCGCACCTGTACCGCAACGGCGTGTCGGTCGACATCGTGTTCCAGGTCGAGCGGATGCGCATGCGCATCCTGCGCGCGGAAACGCTGCTGAACGCGTGGATGGCCCGCGACGACCTGCACGGAATGGCCCGCCTGACGGCCGAGCTGGTCGACGCGAACCAGAACAGCCAGAGCGTCACGCACCTCGTGCGCAGCAACTTCTCGCTGTTCGCGCGCAAGCTCGTCGAGACCAACGCGGACACGGGCGAGCACTACATCTCGCGCGGCCGCGCCGAATACCTGAAGATGCTGCGGATGGCCGCGGGCGGCGGCCTCGTCACCGTCGTGACCGTGTGCGTGAAGTTCGCGATCACGGGCGCGCACCTGCAGTCGATGCTCGAAGGGCTGCTCGCGGGCATCAACTACGCGGCCAGCTTCATGCTGATGCACTTCCTGCACTTCACGCTCGCGACCAAGCAGCCCGCGATGACCGCGCCGACGCTGGCGCGCGAACTCGACGACACCGGCCACGACGAAGGCGTGAAGGCGTTCGTGTCGTCGGTGATCGCACTGATCCGCACGCAGGCGGCCGCGATTTCCGGCAACGTGCTCGTCGTGCTGCCCGTCTGCCTGCTCGTGCAGCTGTTCGCGGGCAACGTGCTGCACACGAACGTGATCTCGCCGGAGAAGGCGCATGCGACGCTGCACTCGTTCTCGCTGCTCGGCCCGACGCCGTTCTACGCGGCGCTCACGGGCGTCCTGCTGTGGGCGTCGAGCCTGCTCGCGGGCTGGGCCGACAACTGGTTCGTGCTGCACCGCGTCGGCGACGCGCTCACCTACAACCGCCGGCTGCGCCTCACGCTCGGCGCGGCCGGTGCCGCGAAGCTCGCGCATTTCTGCCGGTCGAACGTCGCCGGCGTGGTCGCGAACGTCGGCCTCGGCCTGATGCTCGGCCTGATCCCGGCGATCGTCAGCGTGTTCATGTTCCCGTTCGAGGTGCGTCACGTGACGCTGTCGGCCGGCTCGATCGGGGTCGCGCTCGGCGTGCTGGGCAAGAGTGCGCTGAGCACGCCCGAACTGTGGTGGGCCGCCGCCGGCGTGCTCAGCATGGCGATCCTCAACGTGCTCGTGAGCTTCGCGCTCGCGTTCACGATGGCCGTGCGCTCGCGCAGCCTGCGCCCGACCAAGGTGCGCGCGCTCGTCGCCGCGATCGTCCGCACGGTGCTGTCGAATCCGCTCGCGCTGTTCTGGCCGGCCGGCGGCCAGGCCGCGCGCGCCGGCCACACGGGCTCGCACTGACCCACTGAACCCGCGGCGGGCGCGTCAGGCCGCGCCGCACCGGTCTCCCGGTGCGCGCCCGCGGCAGAG
>NZ_JAAGPK010000340.1:0-2311 GCF_017104685.1 Burkholderia sp. Tr-20355
TCGATGATGTCGGCCTCCGGCCCGATGATCACCTGAACTGAAGTCGATCGGCGCGCGCGGCGTGCTCAAGCGCGGCGGCAACAGCGTGCAGGTGATCATCGGGCCGGAGGCCGACATCATCGCCGACGAAATGCGTGCCGCGATCGGCAGCGGCGCGACCGGTGCCGCGTCGGCCGCGCCGGCCGCCGCCGCGCAGCCCGTCACGGGCGCGGCGGCCGGCCCGCTCGATCCGGAGCCGACGCGCTGGCTCGCGGTGTTCGGCGGCGCGACCAACGTCGCGTCGCTCGACGCGGTGGCGACCACGCGCCTGCGCGTCGTCGTGCGCGATCCGTCGGCGGTCGATCGCGATCGCCTCGGTGCGCTCGACGTCGCGTGGGTGTCGCTCGACACGTTCCACATCGTCTGCGGCAACGCGGCCGCACGTTATGCCGAACAGCTCGGCGCGCGCCTGCCGCCGTCGGCCGGCGGGGCGGCCGCGCAGCCGGCCTGATGCGATGAAACCGGCCCGACCCGCGATGCGGGTTCGGCCGGGCGGTAAAACGAAAAACGGCTTGCGATGTGTCGCAAGCCGTTTTTCGTTGGAGCGGGGCGACGGCGCGTGGCAGTCGACTGCCGCGCGCTGCGCCCGACGGCTCAGCCGGTCACGGATTCGTCAGCGTGAAGGTCGGCTTCCGGTAGCCGACACCGGCGCGGTCGAGCTTCGGCAATTCGCGTTGCGTGAGCAGCGTCGCGAAACCGGCCCAGTCGCGCTGCAGCGCGGCCGTGTCGACGTGATGCGTGTCGCCGCGCTTGAAGCGCACGCCGGCCGCATATGGCAGCTCCCAGTCGGCCCGGTGCCACGCGCGCTCGGCGAGCGCGAGCAGCCGCGGATAGGCCATGTATTCGAGGAAGGTGTCGTTGCGCATCACCTCGCCCCATGCCTGGCCCTGCATGCCTTCGATGCGCGGCGCGGGGCCCGTGCCGGTCGCCTCGAACGGGTTGCCGTCACGGTCGCCCATCACTTCGGCGTTCTGCGGCAGGTTCTCCGGCGCGAGCGAGAACACCTTGTACTCGTCGGTCGCGTGCGAGCCCCAGTAGTAGCCGCGCTCGCGCGGGTTGAGCGTGTACGGGAAGTCGAAGTACAGGTAGTCGGGCAGCGCGAGCACCGTCAGGTAGCCCTTGCCGCTCAGGTCGCGCGCGCTGTCCGACGCCCCCCAGAAGATCGTGTCCCACAGCGACACCATCACGTGGCGCGTGCTGAAGTCCTGCGGCCCGTTCGCATGCTTGATGCCGTCCTGCCACGCGGCCATCGTGTCGATCCCGTTCGCGCTGACGGCCGCGCTCACCTGTTTCGCGAAACGCGTCGGCAGCTCGTCGATCGACTTGATCTCGCCGCGCTGGAGCAGCGCCGTGCACGCGGGCGAGCGCGCCCACGGCTTGTCCTGCGCGGCGAGATCGATACGCCCCTTGTTCGGGTCGGTGCCGTTCAGCGGCTGGAAGCCCTCGCCGAGGAAGATGTTCTTCGCTTCGTCGCCGCCGTAGTGCCAGGTGCGCAGCGGCGCCTGCGCGTCCGCATGCATCGCCGCGATCTCGCGGATTACCTTCGACGCGAAATTGAGCGCGCCCGGCACGCACGGGTTCAGGTCGCTGCGCCGGTCGTAGAACTGCACCGTCGTCAGGTTCGTCGTGTCCTGCGGATCGAGCAGCCGGTACGCGTTCGCTTCCTGGTCCCGGCCGGCCGCATGCAGCCGCCGGTAGCGCGCCTCCATCGTCACGACGGCCGCGCGCGCATGCGCGGGCATGTCGATCTCGGGGATGACCTGCACGAAGTGCACGGCCGCGTAGCGCACGAGCGCCACGTAGTCGTCGCGCGTCAGGTAGCCGCCGCCCGAGCGGTTGTCGGGGCCCGAGCCGAGCTGCGGCAGCAGGCAGCGCGTCTCGTCCGGGTCGTGGCAGCGGCGCCCGCCGATTTCGGTCAGCTCCGGCAGGCCGGGAATCTCGATGCGCCAGCCTTCGTCGTCGGACAGGTGCAGGTGCAGGCGGTTGAGCTTGTACGCGCTCATCTGGTCGATCAGGCGGCGCAGCGTCGCCGGGTGCTTGAAGTTGCGCGCGAGGTCGACGTGCATCCCGCGGTGCGTGAAGCGCGGCGCATCCTCGACGAGCATCGCCGGGACCGGGCCGCCGCCGGCCGGCACGAGCGAGTAGAGCGTTTGCACGCCGTAGTAGAGGCCCGCGCGATCGTAGCCTTCGATCAGCACGCCGCGCGGCCCGATCGCGAGCCGGTAACCGCCCGGCGTCGCGATGTCGGCCGGCAGCCGGCGCGGCGCGACGG
>NZ_JAAGPK010000341.1:0-238 GCF_017104685.1 Burkholderia sp. Tr-20355
GAAAAAAAAAAAAATACACACCTCTACGCTGTATCCCTCCTGCTCTACCTTCATGAAGCCTATATCTCCCACATCTACGACCTGTTCTACCACCGCATCCTCGTGCCACCCGTCGAAACCATGACCTCGTTCCACGTCGACCAACTATTGTACACCTTGTACTCTTCATCCTACTCATCAATCGCACTTCACTACTACATCATCTACGTTTAGTCTGCCCTCTGATTTCACTCGCCCA
>NZ_JAAGPK010000342.1:0-2474 GCF_017104685.1 Burkholderia sp. Tr-20355
TCCCGCACCTTCGGCGCGAGTGCCAGCGCCAGCGCCGACGTCGCGCGGTTCAGCGCGGCCTGCATCAGCGCGTGCGACAGCTGCGCCGGTGCCGGGTGAAACAGGGCCTGATCCAGCACGTGAATCGCGCACGCGCGCAGCGCTTCATGCTCGCGCGCGGCGTCGGGCGTCGCATCGGCGAGCGCGCGGGCCAGCGCGAGCGGCGCCGTCACGTTGCGCGCGAGTGCGCCGGCGAGCGACGCGCCGTCGATCGTCCGCGCGCCGTCGGCGCCCGCGCTGGCGCTGACGAACACCGCGCACGCGGGCCGGCCGAGCGCTTCGCCGCACGCGGCGACGAGCGCGGCCGCATCGGTTTCCAGGGCCAGATCGGCGTCCAGCACGACCGCGCGGCGGCCGAGCGCGGCGACGTCGGCGACGAGCGCATCGGCGGCCGCGCGCGGCGCGCCCTGGCCGCGCTGCAGCGCGACGTCCCAGCCGCGGCGGGCGAACCCCATCGCGAGCGCGCGGCCGATCGACGCGGCGTCGGCCGCGCTGCCCAGGGCGCCCGTGACGAGCACCACGCGCGGGGTCGACGTATCGGCTGAAACGGTCATTTACAATGCCGGGATGAACCCGAAAGCTCACGAACCCGCTAGTTTACCTGCTCCCGGCCCCGACGCGCTCGCGCAGTCCGAAACCCTTGCCGCGCAACTGCGCGACGAGATCGCGGCGGCCGGCGGCTGGCTGCCGTTCGACCGTTTCATGGAGCGCGCGCTGTATGCGCCCGGCCTCGGCTATTACAGCGGCGGCGCCCGCAAGTTCGGGCGCCGCGCCGACGACGGCAGCGACTTCGTCACCGCACCGGAGCTGTCGCCGCTGTTCGCGCAAACGCTCGCGCAACCGGTCGCGCAGGCGCTCGCGGCGAGCGACACGCGCCGCGTGATGGAATTCGGCGCGGGCACGGGCAAGCTCGCGGCCGGGCTGCTCGCCGCCCTCGACGCGCAGCGCGTCGAACTCGACGAATACCTGATCGTCGACCTGTCCGGCGAGCTGCGCGAACGGCAGCGCGACACGATCGCGGCCGCCGCGCCGGCGCTGGCCGCGAAGGTGCGCTGGCTCGACGCGCTGCCCGAGCGGTTCGACGGCGTCGTGGTCGGCAACGAGGTGCTCGACGCGATGCCGGTGCGGCTGTTCGCGAAGGCGGGCGGCGCGTGGCACGAGCGCGGCGTCGCGCTCGACGCGCGCCAGGCGTTCGTGTTCGACGACCGGCCCGCCGACGCGGCCGGCCTGCCGCCGGCGCTCGCCGGGCTCGACGTCGGCGACGGCTACGTGACCGAGACGCACGAGGCCGCGCTGGCGTTCACGCGCACCGTCTGCACGATGCTCGCGCGCGGCGCGGTGCTGCTGGTCGACTACGGCTTTCCGGCACACGAGTACTACCATCCGCAGCGCGACCGCGGCACGCTGATGTGCCACTACCGCCACCAGGCGCACGAGGACCCGTTCCTGTACCCGGGACTGCAGGACATCACCGCGCACGTCGAATTCACCGGCATCTACGACGCGGCCGTCGCGACCGGCGCCGACCTGCTCGGCTACACGTCGCAGGCGCGCTTCCTGCTGAACGCCGGCATCACCGACGCGCTGGCCGCGATCGATCCGTCCGACATCCGCGCGTTCCTGCCGGCCGCGAACGCGGTGCAGAAGCTGATCTCGGAAGCCGAGATGGGCGAGCTGTTCAAGGTGATCGCGTTTTCGCGCGGCATCGACGGCACGCTCGACGCGTTCGCGCGCGGCGACCGCTCGCACGCGCTTTGAGCGAGGGCGGACATGCTGCGCTGGCTGCTGACGACGTTCATCGCGGTGATGATCCTGACGCGCTGCTGGCCGTGGCTCGGCAAGCTCGGCATCGGGCGGATGCCGGGCGACGTCACGCTGACGCTCGGCGGGCGGCGCTACCCGTTCCCGTTCATGTCGACGCTGGTGCTGACGATGCTGCTGTCGATGGTGGCGCGGCTGCTCTGAGCCGCGCCTGAAAGAGGGGGCGCGCGCTACAGCTCGATCTCGCCGAGGATCCGGTGCGCGAGCGCCTTCGCCTCGTCGAACGCTTCTTCCTCGCTGGGGCTCGTCGAGTGGACGTCGTAACGTGTGTTCTCGGTGTCGTCCCCGTCGTCGCGCGAGAGGATCACGTAACCCTGAAACTGCCCGTTGCCCGCATGCTGGGTATGCGCCTTGGCCGTGTAGATGCCTTTCGTGAACGTGTTCGTGTCCATCGTGCTCTCCCGCAAAAGGACACTTCATCGTAGCACTGCGGCGCAGCATGTACAGCGCCGCTTATCGGTGACCGAACGGTGTCCGGTCGCGGCGTCCGGTCGCGGGGCTGTCGATCCGCGCATGGCGGCGCGATCCGGTGATGGCCTTCCTGCCCGCGGACTGGCGGCTTCCGGCGCGTGTGACGCCGGCCTATCTGGCGGCGCGTCCGCTGATTCTCAACG
>NZ_JAAGPK010000343.1:0-1993 GCF_017104685.1 Burkholderia sp. Tr-20355
TCGGATCGCGTCGCACGCGCGCCGGCTCGCGGCGGCCGTGCCGGTGTTTCGCACGGCGCTTGCCGCGACGCACGTCCGGCGGCCGCTGCCCGGCACGCGGCTGTTTTCCGGGATCGACGGGGCGTCGGTGCTCGACGTCGACGCGGGCCTCGACAAGCTCGCGCGGCAGATCGCGGAGCCGGTCGAGTGGGCGGCCTGTCTCGCCGCCTGCGTCGAGGCCGGTGCGACGGCGTTTCTCGAACTGGGCCCCGGGCGCGCGCTGGCCGAGATGGCCGGCGGCGCGTACCCGGCGTTGCCGGCGCGCAGCCTCGCGGATTTCCGTTCCGTCGACGGCGTGACGAGCTGGCTCGCGCGCGTCGCGGCCTGACCCGCGGCCCGAAAAACGGGCTGAAACACAGTCGTCGCGCCCGCGTTCCAGGCTGGGTGTTGCGCCGGCGCAGCAGCGTCGCAGCCGGTGCTTGCCACGCGAATTGGCATCGCTACAATGGCGCCCGCCATGAGACCAGCCGCCATCCTTCTCGCCGCGCTGTGCTGCGCGACGAGCGCCCACGCCAGCCAGATTCCGTCCGACGCCGCGTCGGTCGGCACCTACTTTTCGTATGACAACGCGGCGGCCGACGCGACCGTCGACCTGATCGAACAGGCGCAGCGTCGCGTGCTGCTGGCGGGCTATACGCACGTGCCGCCGGCTGTCGCGGGCGCGTTGCGCGCGGCCCGCGCGCGTGGAGTCGAGGTGCGTGTCGTGCTCGTGCGCTCGCCGCGCGCGGGCCGCTACAGCGGCGCCGGTTTTCTGAAATCCGCGGGCATCGACGTCGCGATCGATTCGCGGCATGGCGATCCGGCACCGCGCTTCGTGATCGTCGACGACAGCGTCGCGCTGACGACGCTGTCCGACGGTGCGGCCGCCCATGCGGAAACGGTGAATGTGTTCCAGCGCGCGCCCGAGCTTGCGCAATCCTATGCGCAGTCGTTCTGGCGGCTGTACCGGCAGGCCGGCGGCCTCTGATCCCTTCCTTCGGCGTCGCGTGCGCCGGTATGACCCTGCTTGCATCGGCGCGGCCGATGCACCATGCTCGTTGACAAGGCGCCGGCGCGGGTTTCGCGCATCCGGCGCAACGGCAGGGAGTCGATCGTGACCGAGTGTTTTGCCGATCGCGCCGATGCCGGCCCCCAGCTGGCCGACGCATTGCGCGATTACGCGGGGCGGAGCGACGTCGTCGTGCTCGCGTTGCCGCGCGGCGGCGTGCCCGTCGCGTATCCGGTCGCCTGCGCGCTGCGCGCGCCGCTCGACGTGCTGGTCGTGCGCAAGCTCGGCGTGCCGTTCGATCCCGAGCTCGCGATGGGCGCGATCGCGACCGGTGGCGCGATGTATCTGCAGCGTTCGGTGATCCGCTCGATGGGCGTGTCGGACGGGCAGCTCGCCGACGTGATCGCGCGCGAGACGGCCGAGCTGCATCGCCGTGAGGCGTTGTATCGCGGCGCCGTGCCGCCGCTGCCGGTCGACGGACGCATCGCGATCGTCGTCGACGACGGCGTCGCGACCGGCGCGTCGATGCGCGTCGCGCTGCAGGCGTTGCGCGAGCGCCGCCCCGCACGCATCGTCGCGGCGGTACCGGTCGCGCCGGCGAGCGCGCGGCACGCGTTCGACGATCTGGCCGACGCCTTCGTCACGGTGTCGCAGCCGCTGCGGTTCTTCGGGATCAGCCCGTTCTACGCCCGCTTCGAGCAGACGAGCGACGACGAGGTGCGCAGGCTGCTCGACGCGGCGCGCCACTGAAGCCGCATCACGGCCGCCTGGCGCGGCGCGTGCGCGGGCGGGCCGCTTCCGCCAGCGCGAACACGCGCTGCAGCGCCGGATGGACGTCGCCGCGCCAGCGCGGCCCGGTAAACAGCCCGTAGTGATCGCAATCGTCGATATCGACGCGATGGCGTTCGCCGGCCGTGAGGCCGCGGCACAGGTCGAGCGCCGCGTGCGTCTGGCCGGCGCCCGTGA
>NZ_JAAGPK010000344.1:0-234 GCF_017104685.1 Burkholderia sp. Tr-20355
TAAAAAAAAAAAAAAAAAAAAAAAAGTGTGTAGTTGTAAGCATATAGAATAAGATTTCTGAGCACGAGTACATACAGTGATGCTCGTGTGCATATACTTCGAATAATTGACCTCTTCGGCACTCTAAGACGATGACAGTTGGAGTACTGAGCAGACTATGTACATTCGTTATAGAAAACGAATGTGCGTTCGCATATATAATGTCATCCATACATCTTATATTCCTATATGTTA
>NZ_JAAGPK010000345.1:0-2048 GCF_017104685.1 Burkholderia sp. Tr-20355
TCGCTACGGTTTTCGCGCGCGTTCGCTGTATTTCGTGGAAGGCGCCCAGCGCTGGTTCAGCTGGGACGATCCGGTCGCGCTCGCGGATGAAGCCCGCGCACTGGCCGACTGGTGCCGTACGCACCGCCTCGCGCTCGTGCTGCTGCTCGACCCGGAGGCCGCGCGGGCGGGCGACGACGCGCGCACCGACGATGCGCCGCTCGTGCGCGATGCGGACCGCACGCCGCGCAGCGGCTTCCACGGTATCTGCTCGGGCGTCGCGCAGTTGCAGCGCACGCATGGCGAGCTGCTGTGGATCGTCGATTTCTGGCGCGTGGGCGACACGCTCGCGGCCGGTGAAGTGCGGCCGCTGCGCTTCGCGCCCGGCGGCCGGTTGTCCGCGAGCATCGACGGCGGCGCGACCGAACCGGCATACCGGATGAAGCTCGCGAGCGACGAGGACCGTGTCATCGTCAGCCGCGCGGTGCTCGACGGCACGAATCGCCTGCCCGCCGACTGGGAAATCGTCGAAGACAACGCGGCCGTCGTCGCGGCCTGCGCCCGTGCCCAAGCCGCGACCGCGGTGCTCGCGTTCCGCTCGCATGCGCAGCTCGAGGCGTTGTGCGCGGACGTGCATGCATTGCGCCGGCAATGCGGCGGCGCGCTGAAGATCGCGGTCGTCGAGCGCGGCGAAGTGCTGCGCCAGCAGTTCGAGATGCTCGTGCTGAGCGTCGGCGCGAACCGCGTGGTCGCGCGCGACTTGCCGGTCTCGCGGATGCAGGCGGCCGTGCACGCGCTGCGCGGCCAGCTCTACGCGCGGTCGGTCGCACCCGACTATCGCGCGGCGCTCGCGGCCGCGCTCGGCGATTCGGTGCTCGGCTATCTGCCGGTCGGCGCGTTCTGCCTGCGCATTCGCGCGGTGCTCGATCGCGGCGCCGTGCTCGCGCTCCCGCACACGCTCGCGAAGATCACGCTGCTGCCGGGCGTGTCGCACGTCGATGCGTTGCGGCACTGCCGCCCGCGCCGGGCGGGCGACGTCGTGACGGCCGATCCCGGGCATCTGTTCGTGTTCCTGTTCGCGTGCGAACCGGCCGACGCCGACGATGCGCTCGCGCGGATCTTCGACGTGCCGGTCGACACGCTGTCCGATCGCGTCGTATGCCTCGGAAAGGGCAGCATCGACACCGAGCTCGATGCGCTGAAAGCCGAGAACCGGCGCGCGCCGATCGCCGACTACAGCGACTTGTTCGCGGCGACGCACCCGGCCAACGGCGCGCGCACGCCGCTCGCGGATGCCGGTCCCGGCGAGACGCCCGCCGAGGCGAGCGAGGCGATCGATGCAATCGATGCGATCGTCGCGCTCGAGGCGATCGGCGCGCCGCCGGCGCCCGATGCCGTCGACGCACCGGCGCCGCATCCCGTCATTCCCGCCGCGCGTGCGCGCGGCGCTACCCGCAGCGCGATGCCGCTGCGCAAGCAGGAGCGCGCATGATTGCCGTACTCGTCATCGGTTTCATCGTCGGCATCGTGATCGCGGTGCCGGTGTGGATCATTGCCCAGCACCTCGGCGTCGGCCGCGGCTTTCAGGCGCCGCGCGGGATCGACCGGCGCGACGCCGTGCCGTGCGAGCTCGTGCCGGTCGCGTTGCGCGGCCGGTTGCTGCCCGGCGCCGAGGGCGGCGACAAGGCGGCCCGATGAAGACGATCGCCATTACGTCGACGACCGGCGGCGCGGGCCGCACGACGCTTGCCGCCGCACTTGCGGTGCTGCTCGCGCGCCGCGGCCGGCCGGTCGTCGCCGTCGAATTCGATGCGCAGAACCTGATGGGCGCGACGCTCGGCCTCGACACGCTGGCCGAACACGGCCTCGCGCAAAGCGTGCTCGGCGGCGCCGAACCGTGGCACGCGCACACGTGGCGCAATGCTGACGGCGTGCTGTTCGTGCCGTACGGGCAAGTCGATGCGGCCGACGCAGCCGCATGCGATGCGCGGCTCGCGGCGGATCCCGCATGGCTGTCGCGCGCGCTGGACGAGATCGCGCTGCCGGCCGACGGCGTGGTGAGAGCGGAC
>NZ_JAAGPK010000346.1:0-2201 GCF_017104685.1 Burkholderia sp. Tr-20355
TCCTGACCTGCGCGATGCCGCCGCGCCAGTCCGCGTCGGGCAGCAGGTCGCCGCGCCAGATCGCGCACACGGCCGGCCGGACCGCATCGTCCTGCCCGTCGTGCGGCAGCGGCACCGTCGTCCCCGCGGGCGGATGACCGCGGTACACGAACGTCGCATCGAGCAGCACGCGGCCGGCGAGCGACGCGCACCGCACCGTCACGTGCCAGCCGTCGCCGGCCGTGCGGCCGGTCACGTCGGTGTCGAGCGCGAGGTCGCCGTGCGCATCGAGCGCGTCGGCGAGCGCATCGAGCGCGATCGTCACGTCGGCGGCTTCATGGAGGTAGGCGCGCTCGCCATCGGGCGGCGCAACCCAGTCGGCCACGACGCGCGCGTGTTCGAGCAGCAGCGACGCGGGCACCGCCGCGCGGCCGCTGAAGCGGAATGCGCGCGTATAGGGCGCGCCGGCCGCGCGATAGCGCGTCGAGAAAAACGCGAACGGCCGGAATCGCCGCGGCTCGCCCGCGTGGTGCCGGCGCGTCGCGAGTTCGCCGAGATTCGGCAAGCCGTCGACCGCATCGAAGCCGCGAAGCTGGATCGGCGTCAACGCACGGCCGACGGCGCCCATGTACATCGGTTCGCCGTCGCCGGGGGCCGCGGGCAGCGTGGGCGGCGCGAGCTCCGCCAGCCAGTGCCGAACGCCGTCGGCGATGCGCATCGGCGTCACATAGCGCCGCGTGACGGCGAGGTTCGTGATCATGCCGACGCCGTCCCACGTCGGCCACACAAGCGTTTTCACCGCGCGCCCGGGCGCATCGCGGCGCGCCCACCAGCCGAGCCGCGCGAGCGCCTCGTTCGCGGCCGCGTAGTCGGTCTCGCCCGTCATGCCGCCCCAGCGGCCGGTCAGCGAGCCGACGTTGACGAAGCAGTCGACACGCGGCCGCTCGCGCACGGCCGCGTACAGATTCATGAAGCCGAGCACCTTCACGCGCGCGGTACCGACGAATTCGTCCGCGGACTTGCGCGGCAACCGCACCGGCTGGTCGATGCCGGCGTTGTGGATCACGCCGCGCAGCCGCGCGCCGAATGCGTCGCACAACGCGCGCACGGCGTTCGCATCGGTCACGTCGCATACCGCGTAGCGTACCGGCAGGCCGAGCGCGGCCGCGGCGTCGAGCGACGCCTTCAGCTCGCGGCGCCGTTCGAGTTGCTGCAGCGTGTGCCGGATCGCCTTGGGCGGCCGCTCCGGCGTCGCCTGGCGCAGCAGGTCGAGCCCGTAGCGCCTGAAGCCCGCATCGTCGAGCGCGAGCCACGGCTCGTCGCCGGCCGGCGGCGCTTCGCGACCGGTGACGATCACCGTGCAGCGATACTGCTTCGCGATCTCGCAGGCGGCCAGGAACCCGATACCGCGTGCGCCGCCCGAGAACAGCACGACGTCGTCGGGGCCCCAGTCCGGCGCCGCTTGCGCCGGCAGGTCGTCGCGGGTCGCGACGAGCGTGTGGCGGCGCCCGCCACGATGACCGACCTCGAAGCGCCCCCAGCGATACAGCTCGCGTGCGATCAACCCGTCGACGCGGCCGGTTTCGTCCGGCGCGATGTCCAGCACGCGCACGTTGCAGTTCGGCAATTCCTGCGGCAGCGTCTTCGCGAGCCCCGCCCACAATCCGCCGAGCGGCTGGACGAGCGTGTCGTCGCCGTATCCCATCAGTCCATCCAGCCAGGTCACGGCGAGATAGAACAGCCGCGACGTCGCTTCCTCCTGCACCCAGTCGCCGTAGCACGCCTGCAGCAACGCGACCGTGCGGCGCAGCGGCGCTTCCCACTGATCGCGCACGTCGAGCGAGAACGGTGCCTCGACGCCGAGATCGACGATCCCGTCGAACGGACCCGACTGTGTAACGAATGCGTTCGCCGCCGCCGGATCGACGCCGTCGGCCGGGGCAAACACCACCGGCTTCGCGCAGGCGCGCGCGAGCGCCGCCACCACGCGCTCGACCGTGCGGCCGCGGCCGTTGACGATCGCGATCCGCTTGCCGCTCAGTTCGGCCGCCGGCCGTTCCGGCAGCGGTTCGATCTCGACCGGCCGCCACGTGAAGCGGTGGGTCGGGGATCGGAAGAGCGTCGGGTAGGGAAGGAGGGGTACGGGCAGTTGAGAACATGCGGGATGCCGTATGATCAGAAAGATACGAAGCGTTAGGTCAGTCACGAGATACCGAGTCGTA
>NZ_JAAGPK010000347.1:0-2155 GCF_017104685.1 Burkholderia sp. Tr-20355
CAACCGCGGCGGAAGGCGAGCGCGGAACGTGCGTCACGCGACGCGCCGCAACCGGCGCGACGGCGCGCGCCGTTTCGTCGTCGAGCTGGAATACCGCCGCCGTTTCGCGCAGGCGCCCGGCCTGCTCGTCGAGCGACTGCGCGGCGGCGGCGGCTTCCTCGACGAGCGCCGCATTCTGCTGCGTGACTTCGTCCATCTGCGCCACGGCGCGCGCGACCTGGTCGATCCCGCCGCTCTGCTCCTCCGACGCCGCCGCGATCTCGCCCATGATGTCGGTCACGCGCTGCACCGCGCCGATCACGTCGCTCATCGTGCGCCCGGCTTCGTCGACCAGCGTCGAACCGGTGCGGATGCGCTCCACCGACGCGTCGATCAGCGCCTTGATTTCCTTCGCCGCGCTCGACGAGCGTTGCGCGAGGCTGCGCACCTCGCCGGCGACGACCGCGAAGCCGCGGCCCTCCTCGCCCGCACGCGCGGCTTCGACGGCCGCATTCAGCGCAAGAATGTTGGTCTGGAACGCGATTCCCTCGATGATCGCGATGATGTCGGCGATCTTCGCCGAGCTGTCGTTGATCTCGCCCATCGTGCCGACGACCTGGCCGACCACCGTATTGCCCTTGTTTGCAATCTCCGACGCATTCGCGGCCAGCGCGCTTGCCTGGCGCGCATTGTCCGCGTTCTGCTTCACGGTGCCGGTCAGCTGTTCCATGCTCGACGCGGTTTCCTGCAGCGCGGCGGCCTGCTCCTCGGTGCGCGACGACAGATCGATGTTGCCGGCCGCGATCTGGCGCGCCGCGGTCGCGATCGACTCGCTGCCGCCGCGCACGGTGCGCACCGTGTCGACCAGCCCGCGCTGCATCTTCGCGAGCCCTTCGAGAAGCTGGCCCATCTCGTCGCGCCGTTCCACGACGATCGGCCGGCGCAGGTCGCCGGCGGAAATCGCGTCGAAATGCGACAGCGCGTCGGCGATCGGGCGACCGATCGCGCGGCTCAGCGCCACCCATGACAGCAGTGCGGCGCCGACACCGGCCAGCAGCGCGACGATCGACAGTACGCGCAGCGTGTCGAACACCGATTCCGCTTGATCGAAGAGCACTTGCGCATTGGTGAACTGGAAGTTGCGCAGCGCTTCGCCGGCCACCGAGAGGTCGGTATAGAGCGCCTGGAGCTGCTTGGCGCCGTCGCCGAAGCGATCGCGCTGGTCCGCCCCGAGCAGGCTCGCGAACGCGTCACAGGCGCGCTGCAGCGCCACGCGCTTCGCGGCGACGTCCTGCGCGAGCCGGTCTTCCTCGGGGCCGCGCGGCAGCGCGAGGTATTTCTGCCACCATGCGTCGGACTGCGCGCGCATCGCGCGGCTGCGCTCGACGGCGGCCGCCGACTCGGGCGTGCCGGCCAGCAGCGCCGCGCGGTCGAGTGCAAGCCGTTCGCGTGCCGAAAACATTTCCGCGACCGCCACGTCGACCGCGCTCGGCATCTGGTTCGTGAAAATCTCGCGCGTCGACACGTTCGAACGCGTCATCCCGTACAGCCCGAGCACGCCGGTTACGCCCAGCAGCATCGCCAGAAACGCCATCGTCAAACCGATGCGCGCACGAATCGTCAGGTTCCTGAACACCATCATCCATCCTGTATTGCGTCGTCATGAACGGGCCGGGCCCGTTGGCTGGAAGCATTGCTTCACTTGTTGCATTTACGACTGCGCGACGCACAACTTGATGGTTTTGGCGTGATTTTTTCGAATTATTCGTCTGTATATTACAAATAGCTGAACGAATGATGCAAATTCGGGCCAATTCGAGAAATGGATGGGGGGAAGGCCCGGCGACCTGCGGGCACGTTGCCGCAAGCACGACCGGCCGGCTGGCCCGTCGCACGAGACGGCCGGCCGAGATCGGGAAACGGAAGCCGGCGATCCGGCCCTAGTCGGCCAGTTCGGCGCGCGTCGGAATCGACGGCTGCGCGCCCGCCCGCGTGACCGACAGCGCCGCCGCGCGTTGCGCGAAGCGGATGGCCGCATCGACATCCGCGCCGGCCGCGAGCCGTGCGGAAAAACCGCCGATGAAGGTATCGCCCGCCGCCGTCGTGTCGACGGCCTGCACGACCGGGGCCGGATAGTGCCGCGCGACACGACGGCGGCGGGCGATACATCGAAGAG
>NZ_JAAGPK010000348.1:0-1892 GCF_017104685.1 Burkholderia sp. Tr-20355
TCGCCGCCCGGCCAGCAGGATCCCGAGACGATCCGCCGCGCGGCCCTCGCGTTCCTGCAGCAGCAGATCGCCGGCCTGCCCGGCAAGACCACCGCGACGGTCACGACCGCGTTTCCGCGCGGGCTCGCCGCGTGCACGACGCTCGAGCCGTTCCTGCCGACCGGCGCGCGCCTGTGGGGCCGCACGACGGTCGGCGTGCGCTGCGCGGGCGAGCGGCCGTGGACCGTCTACCTGCAGGCGAAGGTCGCCGTGCAGGCCACCTATTACGTCGCCGCGCGCCAGATCGCGCCCGGCGAGCCGCTCTCCGCGGCCGACCTGGTCGCCCGCGACGGCGACCTGACGGTCATGCCGCTCGCGGTGATCACCGATCCCGCGCAGGCGATCGGCGCGACCGCGCTCGCGCGCATCTCGGCCGGCCTGCCGCTGCGGCAGGACATGCTGAAGAGCGCGGCGTCGGTATCCGCCGGCCAGACGGTGCGGGTCGTCGCGGCCGGGCCCGGCTTCACGATTTCGGCCGAAGGCAGCGTGCTCGCGAATGCGGCGCCGGGCCAGTCGGTACGGGTGCGGATGGCGGCGGGCCAGATCGTCACGGCGATCGTCAAGGACGCCGGCACCGTGGAAATTCCGCTATAGGGACGGATCAAACGGCAAGAGTGTAAAGAATTGTTTATTCGGAGCATTTCGGGCTCGCGATGCTAAAGTTCGGGCCGACCCGGCCGTTATCTGGGTCAAACCGTACAGGAAACCCATCGTGAAGATCGATTCCACTCCGAACCCGAGCCCCCTGGCGCCGACCGGCAACGGCGCGTCCCGTGCGCAATCCGGCACGGCCCAGTCGTCCGCGCCGGCGGCCGACGCCGGATCGACCGGCGGCGACACGAGCGTGAACCTGTCGGGTCTGTCCGGCCAGCTGCGCTCGGTATCCGCGTCGGGCGACGCCGATATCGATACGGGCCTGGTCCAGTCGATCAAGGACGCGCTGAACAACGGCACGTTGACGATCGACGCGAGCAAGATTGCCGACGGCGTATTGAACACCGCCCGCGAGCTGCTGCAGCAGCAGCGCCCGCAGGGTAACTAAGCCGGCCCAGGCCGGTTCCACCGGTTTGCCGGCGCGCGCCCACCGCGCGCACCGGCGCGACGAGCATGACGCGATGAGAGAAGAGCTGCTGGCCACGGTCAACGACGAACACGCGACGGTCGAAGCGTTCGCGTCCCTGCTCGTCTACGAGGAAAAGGCGCTGACGACGGCCGAGCCGCTCGAGATGCTGCCCGGCATCGTCGAAAGGAAAAGCGCGCTGATCGACCGGCTCGCGCAGCTCGAACGCACGCGCGACACGCAGCTTTCCGCGCTCGGTTTTCCGGCCGGCAAGAAGGGCATGGACCAGGCCGCCGAGCGCGATGCGCGCCTCGCGGGCCGCTGGCAGTTGCTGCAGCAGGCCGCCGAACGCGCGCGCCAGGCCAATGCGAACAACGGAATGCTGATCCGCATCCGGATGGACTACAACGAGCGCGCGCTCGCGGTGCTGCGCTCGGCGCCCGCACCCACCGGCGTCTACGGCCCGGACGGGCGCGTCTCGGCGCTGGCCCGCTGACCGGCCGCCGCCGCACTCACCAACTCTCGCCGCCGTTCGCGGCCACTCACGATTCGACAGACCGGGCCCGAGCCCGGCACCCACGGTCCCTTCCGATACACGGCCACGCAACCGCGCCGCCGTCCCGTCACAACAATCAGAAGAGGGCCGCATGCCGTATTTCCGTATTCCGTTGTTTTCCCGTATCGTCGCCGTTTCCGCTGCCGCGGCGCTGGGCGCCGCGCTGACGCTCCCCGCCGCGCGCGCCGCCGGCCCCGCGCCGCTGCCCACGCCGACGGGCGACATGTCGTTGTCGCC
>NZ_JAAGPK010000349.1:0-1977 GCF_017104685.1 Burkholderia sp. Tr-20355
TGGCGATCCAGCCGCAGTTCCAGTTCCACCGCCCGCCGCAGCCGAACGTGTCGAACGAGGCGTCGCCGCCCGTCGGTCCGCAAGGTTCGGACAACCTGCAGAACCAGCCGCTCACCGCGCCGGCGCAGTAAGCGCGGTTGCGGAACCAGGGCGGCTCGCGCCGCCCGCCTTTAGACCTGTCGTGTAGAAAGCCATGAAGATTGCGATTGCCGGCGCATCGGGCCGAATGGGCCGGATGCTGATCGAAGCCGTTCTCAACGATGCCGACGCGCAGCTCGTCGGCGCGCTCGACCGCGCCGATTCGCCGTTCCTCGGCCAGGACGCCGGTGCGTTCCTCGGCAAGGAAACCGGGATCAAGCTGACCGACGACCTCGACGCCGTGTTCGCGCAGGCCGATTACCTGATCGATTTCACGCGCCCGGAAGGCACGATGGCCCACATCGCGGCCGCGCTGCGCCACGACGTGAAGCTCGTGATCGGCACGACCGGCTTCACCGCCGAGCAGAAGGCCGAGCTGCAGGCCGCGGCGGCCAGGATCGGCATCGTGTTCGCGGCGAACATGAGCGTCGGCGTGAACGTCACGCTGAAGCTGCTCGAATTCGCGGCGAAGCATTTCTCGCACGGCTACGACATCGAGATCATCGAGGCGCACCACCGCCACAAGGTCGATGCGCCGTCGGGCACCGCGCTGATGATGGGCGAGGCCGTCGCCGGCGCGCTCGGCCGCTCGCTCGACGAGTGCGCGGTGTACGGCCGCCACGGCGTGACGGGCGAGCGCGACCCGTCGTCGATCGGCTTCGCGGCCGTGCGCGGCGGCGACATCGTCGGCGATCACACCGTGCTGTTCGCCGGGATCGGCGAGCGCATCGAGATCACGCACAAATCGTCGAGCCGCGTGTCGTACGCGCAGGGCGCGTTGCGCGCGGTCCGCTTCCTGTCGGCGCGCGGCGCCGGCCTGTTCGACATGCAGGACGTGCTCGGCCTGCGCTGACCCACGGGGAAACTCCGATGGCGATACCCACCGGCGTTGTCCACTACCTCGAAAGCGGCGATGCGATCACGCATGCGGTCGCCTATGTGCTGCTGGCGATGTCCGTCGCCAGCTGGTGCTTCCTTTTCATGAAAGCCTGGCTCCTGGTCCGCGCGAAGCGCCAGGGGCCGCGCGCGCTCGCCGCGTTCTGGCGCGCGCCGTCGCTCGACGCGGGCATTGCCGCGCTCGCCGGCGGGGATCGCGAGCGCGTGTTCGTGCCGCTCGCCGAAGCCGCGCGCGACGCGGCCGACGACCATGACCCGGCCACGCTGGCCGCGCGCGTGGAGCGCGGCGAACGCGTGCTGCGCGCGCTGCGCCACGCGATGCTGCGCTCGCAGCGGCGTCTCGAATTCGGCCAGGTGCTGCTCGCGTCGATCGGCAGCACCGCGCCGTTCGTCGGGCTGCTGGGCACCGTGTGGGGCATCTACCACGCGCTCGGCAGCATCGCCGCGAGCGGGCAGGCGCAGATCGAGAACGTCGCGGGGCCGGTCGGCGAGGCGCTGATCATGACCGCGTTCGGGCTCGTCGTCGCGATTCCCGCGGTGCTGGCCTACAACATCCTCGGGCGGCTCGTCCGGCAGCTCGCCGAGGAACTCGACGGTTTCGCGCGCGACCTGCACGTGTTCGTGTGCGCGGCGGGCGCCTGACCGACGGGCGCGGGAGGAACGACCATGGCATTCGGCGGGCTCGAGCACCACAAGACGTCCGCGCCGATGGCGGAGATCAACATGACGCCGCTGATCGACGTGATGCTCGTGCTGCTCGTCATCTTCATCATCACCGCGCCGCTGATGACGCACGCGATCCGGCTCGACCTGCCGAAGGTCGCGGCCAGCGTCGCGCGCGACACGCCGTTATCCGTCACCTTGTCGATCGACGACGCCGGCAAGCTGTACTGGGACGACGCGCCCGTCGCGCTCGACGCGCTGCCCGCGCGCTTCCGGGCC
>NZ_JAAGPK010000350.1:0-2006 GCF_017104685.1 Burkholderia sp. Tr-20355
TCTGCTGCGCGATGTAGTCGGGGTCGCGTTCGAGCCGGCGCTGCGCGTCGCGCTGCCGGTCGAGACCGGCCGCACGGTCGCGGAATTCGGTGTCGTCCGGCGTGAGCGCGAGATACGCATGCAGCGCGTCGAGATACGCGGGATCGTCGCCGGCCGACTGCAGCACGCGGCGCCACAGCGACATCGCCTCGGTATGGTCGGCATCGTCCCGCTTCGCGAGTGACCAGGCGATCCGGTTGGCCTCCGCGCGCGTATCGGCATGCTGGTTCAGCAACCGCGCCAGCGCCATGGCCGCGCTGGTGTCCTGCGGATCGGCCGCGACCCTGCGGCGCAGCGCGGCAAGCGCCGACTCGCGGCCACCCGGCGCATTCGCGCGGATCTCGTAATACTCGGCGCCAAGCGCACCCGACGGCGCGCCGTTCGGAAACAGCGCGACGATCCGCCGCGCGGCTTCGTCGGCGCGGCCGCTGCGCGCGAGCAGGCGAATCTGCGCCATCTCGCCGCGCCCGCTCGTCGCGACACGGTATTCGTCGGCCACGCGCCGCGTGGCGGGCGCATTCGGCGACTGCGCCTGCAGGCGCGCCAGCGACGCCTGCGCGCCTTTCGCGTCGCCGAGCCGCAGCAGCACGCGGACCTGTTCGGCCAGCAGCTCGGGATCGCCCGGCGCGATCAGCAGACCCTTGCGCAGCGCATCGCGCGCGAGATCGTCGCGATGCTTGACGCCCCACATCCGCGCGGTGTCGAGCTGACGCTGCGCGTCGGCCGACGCGGCAGTCGCCGGCGCCGCGGGGTTCGCCATCGCCGTGCCGGATGCGGCGCCCGGCGCCGCCGCGCACATCGACGACGCGAGCCACGCGAATCCCGCGACGTGCGGCGCGGCGCGTTTCAGCGGGCGGCGCACGAGCGGCCTCCCCAGCGGGTGTCGAGCGTGCCGTCCGCGCCGAACCGGTAGCGGCCATCGCGCCAGCCGAGGCCGAACAGCGTCAGCACGCTCGTGTAATAGCCGGGCGCCGACTGCCGCGCGAGCGTATCGACGCGGGCCGCCTGCGCATCGGCAAGCGCGTGCTGGCCGCGCGCATCGAGGAACGGCACGGCCGCCGCCGAAAACCCGCCGTTGCCGTCGTTCGGCCCCGCGACGCCCGTCGTCGTATCGACCTTCTCCGGCGGTGCGCCATGCGCGGCGATATGGTCGGCGAACGGCGCGAAGCGTGCGAGCAGCGGCGCGGCGAGCGGATCGGCACGGTCGAGCATGCCGGCCCACAAATACACGCGGATCGCGTTGTACGCGCTCTCCGCGTGCGTCTGCGGATCGGGGCCGAAGCCCGTGCCCGCGCGATACAGCGCCCAGTCCGGCGAGAAACCCTTCGGCGCCGTGTCGAGCAGCACGCGCCCGGTGCTGGATGCCAGTGCGGCCCAGCGCCGGTCGTCGGGCAGGCGCGCGCCGAGCGCGCGGATCACCTGCGGCGGCGAATAACTCGGATTCACGCGGAACTGGCCGTTGGCGAGCCTGAACCCGGTCGACCCGGGCAGCAGCGTGAGGCCGAGGCCCGGCACGGTCGCCGTCTCGTCGTCGAGCACGCGCTTCGCGAGCAGCGCGCCGCGTGCCGTATAGCTGCGCTCGTGCCACAGCCGGCCGGCCTCGACGAGCGCGTACGCGATCCACAGATCGGCGTCCGACGCCGCGTTGGCGTCGAGCACGCGCCACGCGCCGTCGGGCGCGCGGCCCCACAGCCACGCGGGCAGATGCGCGCTCAGGTCGCCCTGCGCGAGGTTGTTCTCGGTCCATGCGAGGATCGTGTCGAACGTGCGCCGGTCGTTCGCGACCAGCGCGAAGAAAAGTCCATAGGCCTGCCCCTCCGACACCGTGCGCGAATCGGCCGAGCCGACGTCGATCACGCGGCCGTCGGCCGAGATGAAATCGCGCTTGAACGCATCCCAGCGCGGCCACGCCGCACTGCATCCCGCGCTGGCCGCATCGGTCGCGCCGCCCCCGGCCGCGTGCGCCC
>NZ_JAAGPK010000034.1:0-63983 GCF_017104685.1 Burkholderia sp. Tr-20355
TCGTGCGGCAGATCTCGAAGGCGCGCCGTGGCCGCTGCCGGCCGGCGAGCGGTTTTCGGCCGTGCTCGTCACCAACTACCTGCATCGTCCGCTCTGGCCCCATCTGCTCGATGCGGTGGCGCCGGGCGGCGTGCTGATCTACGAAACCTTCGCGCAAGGAAACGAAACGGTCGGCAAACCGTCCAACCCCGCGTTCCTGCTCGCCCCGGGCGAGTTGCTGGACGCCGTGCACGGCCACCTGCGGGTGGTTGCGTACGAGGACGGTTTCGTCGCCGCGCCGCGCGAGGCGTTCGTCCAGCGTCTCAGCGCGGTGCGCGAGGGCGCGACCCCGAAGGCGGGGGCGGGAATTCCACGTTACGAACTGCCCGGCTAATCCGCTACAATCTCAACGTTTACCGGTACACATTCAATCGCGTTTCATGGCTAACGGCACCCAAGACGGCATTCAAATCCGCGGCAGCATCCCCGCGATCGTCACCCCGATGCTCGAAGACGGCAGTCTCGACCTGCCGGCGTTTCGCAAACTGATCGACTGGCACATCGCGGAAGGCACCGATGCGCTCGTCGTGGTCGGGACGAGCGGCGAGTCGGCAACGCTCAACGTCGAAGAGCACATCCTGATGATCCGCACGGCGGTCGAGCACGCGGCGAAGCGCATCCCGATCATCGCGGGCGCGGGCGGCAACTCGACCGCCGAGGCGATCGAGCTGACGAAGCACGCGAAGGCCGTCGGCGCGGACGCGACGCTGCAGGTCGTGCCGTACTACAACAAGCCGACGCAGGAAGGCATGTACCGCCATTTCCGGACGATCGCCGAAGCGGTCGACCTGCCGGTGATCCTGTACAACGTGCCGGGCCGCACGGTCGCCGACATGGCGAACGAGACGACGCTGCGCCTCGCGCAAGTGCCGGGCATCATCGGCGTGAAGGAAGCGACCGGCAACATCGATCGCGCCGCGCACCTGATCAAGGCCGCGCCGAAGCATTTCGCGATCTACAGCGGCGACGATCCGACCGCGATCGCGCTGATGCTGCTCGGCGGCCACGGCAATATCTCGGTGACGGCGAACGTCGCACCGCGTGCGATGAGCGATCTGTGCCGCGCGGCGCTGGCCGGCGACGTCCAGACGGCCCGCGCGCTGCACATGAAGCTGCTGTCGCTGCACAAGAACCTGTTCATCGAGGCGAACCCGATCCCCGTGAAGTGGGCGCTGCAGGCGATGGGCAAGATGCAGGGCGGCATCCGGCTGCCGCTCACGGCGCTCGACGAGCGCTGCCACGATGCCGTGCGTTCGGCCCTCGTCGAGGCCGGCGTCCTCTGATGCCGAGGCGGCCGCGTCCTGCGGCCGCCGGCTCGACCCCTGATCAACCCGCACCGGCCGGCTCCGTCCGGCGCCGCTCCTGACGAGCGTTCTAGCAAGACGAAGGATTTCATGAAACGTTTCGCCATTTCCTCTCGCGCCATCCAGCTGTCGGTGGTGGCGCTGGCGCTGGGCGCGCTCGCTGGCTGCGATACGCTGAACGATTACCTGGCCCCCGACCGGGTCAACTACAAGAACACCGGGTCGGCGCCGCCGCTGGCCGTGCCGAGCGACCTGAAGCCGGTGCCGACGACGCAGCAGTTCGTTGCGCCGCCGAGCAACGCCGGGCTCGGCACGCTGCCGCCGCGGGTCACGACGCAGGCCGGCAACGCGACCGACGGCATCCCGAGCGCGCAGGATCCGCTCGGCATGCACATCGAGCGCGACGGCGATCGCCGCTGGCTCGTCGTCGATGGCCGCACGCCCGAGCAGCTGTGGCCGATCCTGAAGGAGTTCTGGCAGGAGAACGGCTTCTCGCTGAAGACCGACGCGCCGTCGACCGGCATCATGGCCACCGACTGGGCCGAAAACCGCGCGAACATTCCGGACGACTGGTTCCGCCGCACGATCGGCAAGGTCATCGATTTCGCGTATTCGTCGGGCACGCGCGACCGTTTCCGCACGCTCGTGAACCGTACGTCGGACGGCAACACCGACATCTCGATCACGCACAGCGCGATGGAGGAAATGATGGTCGGCCCGCAGGGCGGCACGTCGTCGCGCTGGGAAGAGCGTCCGCGCAACCCGGTGCTCGAAGCCGTGTTCCTGTCGAAGCTGATGCAGAAGTTCGGCCTGACCGACGCCCAGGCGAAGCAACTGCTGACCGATGCGCGCCCCGCGACGGCGCCGGCGCAGGTCAGCGACACGAGCAGCGGCGCGGCGACGCTGCAACTGGCCGAGTCGTTCGATCGCGCGTGGCTGCGCGTGGGCCTGGCGCTCGACCGCACCAACTTCACGGTCGACAATCGCGACCGCGAGAAGGGCGTGTACACCGTGCGCTATGCGAATTCGATGGAAGAGCTCAAGCGTGACGGCCTGTTCGGCAAGCTGTTCTACGGCGGCCCGTCGGCGGCGAAGCCGGGCAAGGAATATCTCGTCAACGTGCGCGCGCAGGGCGCCGGCGGTACGCAGGTCGCGGTGGTCGGTGCGAACGGCCAGATCGACAACTCGTCGGACGCGCAGCGGATCATCTCGCTGCTGCACGCTCAGCTGAACTGAGCGCGTGCGATTCGCCAGCCTCGGAAGCGGCAGCGAAGGCAATGCGCTGGTCGTCGAGGCCTCGAGCGGCACGACGACCACCCGCGTGCTGCTCGACTGCGGCTTTTCCGCCAAGGAGGTCGAGCGCCGGCTCGGCCGACTGAATCTCGCCATCGACGATCTCGATGCGATTCTCATCACCCACGAACATAGCGACCACGTCGGCAGCGCGCTGACGCTCGCCCGCCGTGCGTCGCTGCCGCTCTACATGAGCTGGGGCACCGCGCGCGCGGTGGGCGCGGACGAGGCCGATGTCGATCTCCACGTGCTGTGGGGCGACGAGACGGCCCCGATCCGCGATCTGGCCGTGATGCCCTATACGGTCCCCCACGATGCGCGGGAGCCGCTCCAGTTCGTTTTCATGGACGGCTGCAGCCGGCTCGGCGTGCTGACGGACGTCGGGATGGCCACGCCGCACATTACGGCCGTCCTGAGCGGCTGTGACGCGCTGGTGCTCGAATCCAACCACGATACCGCGATGCTGGCCGCGAGCCGCTATCCGCAATCGCTGAAGGCGCGGATCGGCGGCAACCATGGCCACCTGAGCAACGACGCGGCGGCCGACATTCTCGCGTCGCTCGAGCGCAGCCGCCTCCAGCACCTGGTCGCGGCTCACCTGAGCCAGCAGAACAACCTGCCGGAACTGGCCCGCCGGGCGTTTGGCGGCGTGCTGGGGACGGACGGAGAGGACGTGATCGTGGCCTCGCAGGACGCGGGCTTCGACTGGCTGATGCTCGGATGAGCAGGGCAGGGCAGGGCCGCTGCTGCGGCCCGGTGCGGCTGCCGGGCGCGGTGTTCGGAAACGGCAGACGTAAAAAAAACCGGCCCTCGGGCCGGTTTTTTTTCAGCTGATGCTGAAGGCTTACTGGCTTGCGCCCGAAGCCGGAGCAGCCGTCGCTGCCGAAGCAGCCGACGCCACTGCAGCAGCAGCGTCGCTCGCAGCAGCCGTTGCCGACGAAGCAGCAGCCGAAGCGTCGCTCGCAGCACCAGCAACTGCCGAAGCAGCCGACGAAGCAGCAGCAGCCGCGTCGCTTGCAGCCGACGAAGCAGCTTGATCAGCGCTCTTGTTGCAAGCAGCCAGTGCAACAGCAGCCAACAGGGAAGCTACGAGGAGGGATTTCTTCATGATCACGTCCTTTTATGGTTAAAGGTAAGCAACAGCGCGAAACAATACCGGTAATGTGCTCCAACACCGACCTGGGCCGCTGGTGGAGATGCACTTCTTAGAGCGTGAATCTTCCCTACGGCTTGGGCGGAAATTATATGCACTTTCCTATCGACCGTCGACAAATGCGGGGTCAATACGTTGTCTTTCCCATACAGAATTTGATCTGTACGGGCATACGGGGCGACTCACACTAATTCCGGCTTCCGACCCGTATCCAGCCCGCACAATACCACTCGTGCAACAAGGCTGTCATCGAGGGAACCCGGGATAGTGTTACAAACCGTTTCGCCTCCATCTGGCGTTGATTGGCCAGTTCGGGCAGCCATTCATCGGCCTGCTCGAGCGGTCCTTCCTCGCCATTAATGAAGTACGAGCGCGCGTTATACATCAATGCGGCCCTTCTGTCGAGACACACGCCACGCCGTGACGCTTGCGTGACGAACGCGGACTCGGACAACGGGCGCGCCGGCGGGTCGAAGACGACGTTCGGCTTGGGCTCGCTCAGGTAGCAACCGAGGAATTCGGCGACGTCGCGCTTGCGCCAGCGGATCGCGTCGACGATCTCGGCGACACGCTCGACCATCGCCGGAGGCAATTGCGCGGGCGTGTCGACGGCCGGTTGCTTCGGGTCGCGGTAGAGGTCGTCGCCGCCCCCGTCGCGCAGGCCGCCGCGCTCCGCGAGATAGTACAGGAACTGGGCGCCCAGTTCGCCGGCGGACGGGGCCCGGAAG
The DNA here is from genome assembly GCF_017104685.1 of Burkholderia sp. Tr-20355. NCBI lineage: Bacteria > Pseudomonadati > Pseudomonadota > Betaproteobacteria > Burkholderiales > Burkholderiaceae > Burkholderia > Burkholderia sp. Tr-20355. The sequence goes on from NZ_JAAGPK010000034.1 coordinate 4,518, forward strand.
CCGATCGAGCAGGTCATGCACTCGCCTTCGGCGACGCCGTCGTGCGCGATGTGCGGCGGCAGGTAGAGCATGTCGCCGGGCTCCAGCACCCATTCGTCGCTCGGCTCGAAGTTTTCGAGGATCTTCAGCGGCACGTCCGGTTGCAGCGACAGATCCTTCTGCGCGCCGACGCGCCAGCGGCGCCGGCCTTCGACCTGCAGCAGGAAGACGTCGTATGAATCGAAATGTGGGCCGACGCCGCCGCCGTCCGTCGCATACGAGATCATCAGGTCGTCCAGCCGCGCGTCGGGGATGAAGCGGAAGCGGTCGAGCAGCGCGCGCGCCGCGTCGACGTGCAGGTCGAGCCCCTGCACGAGCAGGGTCCATGCCTTGCGCGTGACGGCCGGCAGCGAGCCCGGTTCGAACGGGCCGTGCGACAGTTGCCACTTGTTACGAAAATGGGTGATGAGTCGCGATTCCGCGTCATAGTCGGCGGCGAGCTCGAACAGCGCGTCGCGCGAGACCGGTGAAGCGACGCCGGGGATCGCCTGGCGGATCAGCAGCGGCTTCTTCTGCCAGTAGCCGCGCATGAATTGCGCCGGCGTAAGACCGCCGAGCAGCGGTGTGGGAAGATCGGAAGGCGGCGCGCCGAGCGGGGCGGCAGCGGCATCCCGCGGTTCGGCTTGAGACCGGTTGCGCATCGTATAATGACAGTTGTATTTGGGAGAATTGGATGAAAATCGCAAAAAACACCGTCGTGTCGGTCACTTACAAGCTGTCGGATGCACAGGGCAATCTGATCGAGGAAAGCGACGAGCCGATGGTCTATCTGCACGGCGGCTATGATGGCACGTTCCCCAAGATCGAGGAACAGCTCGACGGCCACGAGCCGGGTTACGAGGCGCAGGTGCAGCTCGAGCCGCAGGACGCGTTCGGCGACTACGATCCGGAACTCGTGAAGGTCGAGCCGCGCGATCGTTTTCCCGAGCCGCTCGAAGTGGGCATGCAGTTCGAAGGCACGCCGGAAGACGGCGACGAGGAAGTCGACTCGCTGATCTATACGGTCACCGACATCGCCGAAGACAAGGTCGTGCTCGACGGCAATCACCCGCTGGCCGGCATGGCGCTGCGTTTCGCGCTGACCGTGAAGGACGTTCGCGAAGCCACCGAAGACGAAATCGAGCATGAGCACGCGCATGGCGCCGAAGGGCTCGAGATCGTCGACGAGGACGAAGACGAAGACGGCGAAGCGCCGTCGTCAGGGCGTACCCTGCACTGAGCTTGCAGGCAGGCCGGGCGCCGGCCCCGATGCAGGGGGCGGCGCCGGCCACGACGCGCCGCCCGGAGCGGCGCCGTCACCCTGCAGCGGCGGCGCGACCGACGACGAGTCGGGCAGTGCCGGCAGCGCGGGGATTTCCGGCATCTGCGGCAGCGGCACGTCGTCATGCGGCACGAGCGGCAGCGTGGGCGGCACCGGCAGGTTCTTCGGCACCTCCTGCAGGCTGACGTTGAAGATCGTCTGCCGCGATGGCGACACGCTCACCTTGACCCACTGATTCGCCGGATGGCGCGGGCCGATCGCGACGCGCGTCACGTTTCCTATCAGCGCACCGTCGTCGGCACGCAGCGGCCGGTCGATCAGGAAACCGTTCGCCAGCGGTTCGCCGCTCGCGTGCATCACCAGTATCGGGCCGCGGAACGTCGCCGCCGCCTTCACCAGCGTACGTTTCAGTTCACGGAAGCCGTCGCGTACGCGCGGCCGGTTGAAACGCAGCCACGCAAAGCGTTCCGCGCGTTCGTAGCGTTCGAACTGCGGATCGCCTTCAAAAATCACCACCATCGCGCGCGCTTCGCGCCGCTTCGCGTATTCGGCCGCGTGGTCGATCCAGAAACCGTTCGCGATGATGCGATCCTCGAATTCGCCGTTGCGGCCGCCGGCCGTCAGGTAATGGTTGTTCGGTGCCGGTGCGTTGAGCGCGACGTAGACGATGTCGTCGCGCATCCAGCGGGCATTCTCGCGATATGGCCGGAACCGTGCGACTTCGCTCTCCCGCGTGATCTGCAGCGCGCCGGGGTCGGGCAATGCCGCATCGGCGAGCAGCGTCTGCCGCAGGAAGTCGAGCCGCTCGACCGGATCGTAACCGCCGCCGGCTGCCGTATTGCACGTCAACCAGTCGTCGTGGCCGGGAATGAACACGAGCGGCACGCGTGCCGAATCCAGGATCGCGCCGCGCTGCGAATACAGCGCGTCGCGGCACGCTTCCTTCGAACCCTTGAGATCGCCCGCATAGACGACGAAAGCGAGGTTGCGCTCGCGCGCGATCGCATCGAGCAGCCGCTGGGCGGACGGTTCGTCCGCCGGGCCGTTGATGACGCCCGACACGACCGCGAACGAGTAGGGCGCGGCGGTGCGCTTCGGCGGTGCAGCCTGCGCGCCGGCCTGCGCGAGCACGAGTACCGCCGCGACGAGCGCGGCGGCCGCGCGAGCCGGCAGGCCCGGCGAGACGCGTTCAAGCGTGGCCGTCGGCATCGTGCGACCGGACCAGCGTGCGCAGTTCGTACAGCAGGTCGAGCGCCTCGCGCGGCTTGAGATCGTCGGGATCGATGTCGCGCAGCTTGTCGAGCGCCGGATGCGTCGTGTCCGGCAACGCCGGCGCATCCGCGCATTCGAGATCGTCGACGACCGCCTGCGGCGCGCTGAACAGGTCGAGTTGCGGCGTGTGCTGCGATGCCGACTGCTGTTCGAGATACGCGAGGTGCTTGCGTGCGGCGCGGATCACCGGGGCCGGGACGCCGGCGAGCTGCGCGACCTGCAGGCCGTAGCTCTGGTTCGCCGGGCCTTCGTTGACCGCGTGCAGGAACACGATGCCGTGGCCGTGTTCGACGGCCGACAGGTGGACGTTGGCCGCTTGCGGGAATTCGGCCGGCAACTGGGTCAGCTCGAAGTAGTGTGTCGCGAACAGCGTGTAGCACGCGTTGTGCGCGAGCAGATGGCGGGCGATCGCCCACGCGAGTGCGAGGCCGTCGAACGTCGACGTGCCGCGCCCGATCTCGTCCATCAGCACGAGGCTTTGCGGTGTCGCATCGTTGAGGATGGCCGCGGCTTCGGTCATCTCGACCATGAACGTCGAGCGGCCGCCCGCGAGATCGTCGGCTGCGCCGATGCGCGTGAAGATCCGGTCGATCGGGCCGAAGCACGCCGACTTCGCCGGCACGTAGCTGCCGACGTAAGCCATCAGCGCGATCAGCGCGGTCTGCCGCATGAACGTCGATTTACCGCCCATGTTCGGGCCGGTGATCAGCAGCAGCTTGCGCTCGGGCCCGAACCGGCAGTCGTTCGCGATGAACTGCTCGACCTGCGCTTCGACGACCGGGTGGCGCCCCTGTTCGATGTCGATGCCGATCTCGTCGGTGAAGGTGGGCGCGACCCAGTCGAGTGCGCGTGCACGTTCGGCGAAGGCGGCGAGCAGGTCGAGCTCGGCGAGTGCCGACGCGACGCGCTGGCATTCGGGGATGAACGGCAGCAGTGCCTGCAGCACCGAGTCGTACAGCGCGCGCTCGCGCGCGAGCGCGCGTTCCTGCGCGGACAACGCCTTGTCCTCGAAGGTTTTCAGTTCGGGCGTGATGTAGCGCTCGGCGTTCTTCAGCGTCTGGCGGCGGCGGTAATCGTCGGGCACCTTGTCCGTCTGGCCGCGCGTGACCTCGATGTAGAAGCCGTGCACCTTGTTGTATTCGACGCGCAGGTTCGCGATGCCGGTGCGCGCGCGTTCGCGCGCTTCGAGGTCGATCAGGAACTGCCCGCAGTTCTCCGAGATGTCGCGCAGTTCGTCGAGTTCCGCGTCGTAGCCGCGCGCGATCACGCCGCCGTCGCGCACCATCGCGGCAGGCTCGGGCGCAATCGCGCTGGTGAGCAGGTCGAGGCATTCCGCGGGCGGTGCGAGCGCCGCGTCGACGCGCGTGAGCGCATCGGCATTCGCGACGATCGCGCTGATGCGCTCGCGCAGTGCCGGCAGCGCGGCGAACGTATCGCGCAGGCTCGACAGGTCGCGCGGGCGCGCGGACAGCAGCGCGAGCCGCCCGGTGATCCGTTCGACGTCGGCGATCTGGCGCAGCGCGCCGCGCAGCGCGTCGAGGCTCGCGTTCGCCGGCGCATCGAGCAGCGCGCCGATTGCCTGCTGGCGCGATTGCGCGGCGACCGACGCGCGCGGCGGGTGATGCAGCCAGTGACGCAGCAGGCGGCTGCCCATCGTCGTGCAGCAGGTGTCGAGCAGCGAATACAGCGTCGGCGATTCGGTGCCGCGCAGCGTCTCGGTCAGTTCGAGGTTGCGGCGCGTGGCCGGATCGAGTCCGATGTATTCGGTTTCGTTCTCGACCTTCAGGCTGCGCACGTGCCGCAACTGCTGGCCTTGCGTGGCTGCCGCATAGAGCAGCAGCGCGCCGGCTGCGCCGCATGCGCTCGTCAGTGAATGCGCGCCGAATCCGTCGAGGCTCGCGACGTCGAGCTGGTCGCACAGGCGCTGCGTGCCCGATGCGATGTCGAAGTGCCAGGCCGGCACGCGCTTGCTCGCGCCGGCACTTGCGGGTACGGCGTCGGTCGCACCGTCCGGCGTCAGGATTTCGGCCGGCCGGATGCGCTCGAGCGCGGCTGCGAGCTGATCGGGTTCGATTTCGGCGAGCCGCAGCGCGCCGCTGGCGAGATTCAGCCAGGCGAGGCCGACATTGACCGCGACGCCGCGCTTGTTGTGGCCCGTGCACATCGCGAGCAGGTATACGTCGTTCTTGTCGGACAGCAGCGCGGCATCGGTCAGCGTGCCGGGCGTGACGACACGCACGACCTTGCGCTCGACCGGCCCCTTCGATGTGGCAGGGTCGCCGATCTGCTCGCAGATCGCGACCGATTCGCCCATCTTCACGAGCTTCGCCAGATACTGTTCGACCGCGTGATGCGGCACGCCGGCCATCTTGATCGGCGTGCCGGCCGACGCGCCGCGCTGCGTGAGGGTCAGGTCGAGCAGGCGTGCGGCCTTTTCCGCGTCCTCGAAGAACAGCTCGTAGAAGTCGCCCATCCGGTAGAAGACGAGTGTGTCGGGATGATCGGCCTTGATGCGCAGGTACTGCTGCATCATCGGAGTATGGCCGGCGAAGGCTTCGGGCGACAGCGTGGTCATAGGTCAGGCGGGAAGTTGTTGCTTGGGTTGCCCGAGTTTACCAGTCGCGTCCACGTGCACGCGCGAAGTTCGCCGTTTGGCCAAGTGCGGGCGAGGGAGCGTGGCAGATCACGTGTCCGAATAGTTGGACGATGACGCTCGGATGGGACGACAATCGTCCGGAAGGGTGGGCAAGTTGATTGCCGATTTCCGCTATTGGATCTTGCGCTGTTTGGCCGGCAGTCAACGCGTCGTCAATGGAGAAAAAGCGCCCATGTCAGCAGTCGACTTGGAAGCACGTCTCACGAGTATCGTGCGCCAATCGGAATGGTTCTGGGCGGCACTCGTCGCCACGCGTAGCCTGAAGCTCACCTCATGGTGTATTGGGGCAGGAGCGGTACGCAACCTGGTGTGGGATGAACTGCACGCGTTTCGGACGCCGTCTGCGCTATCGGACATCGATGTTGCTTACTTTGACTCGACCGATTTCTCCGCCGCACGGGACGCGCGCTTCAAGCTTCGTTTGACCGACATGCTTCCCGGTGTGCGCTGGGAGGTAACCAATCAGGCCGCCGTTCACCTCTGGTTCGAGCGAACCTTTGGCCATCCAGTTTCACCACTGGGTTCGCTGGAGGAGTCAGTCGCGTCGTGGCCCGAATTTGCGACCTCGGTCGGGGTCGTGCTTCGTGATGACGACTCGGTCGACGTTATTGCGCCTCATGGGCTGGACGATCTTTTTTCAATGGTCATTCGGCGCAACCCACGGCGAGTGAGTGTCGAGACATATCGAAAGCGTGTAGCGGAAAAGCAATACCGAAAGCGCTGGCCTCGAGTTGTCATCGTACCTTGCTGATTATCCGAGGCGTACCGGTGTCACTGGCGCATTCAATAGGTGTTGCGGGCGTGGTGGGGCTGGGCCTATCGGCTCCGCACGTTGATTGCGGGAAGTTCGAATACATGCATCTGTTTCCAGCGCCCTGAGGTGTTTTCAAGCAAAGACACGGAACTACACCGCGTTCGAATCGGCGCAAGCATGCGCAGACGTTCTTCCAGCGCGATGGCTGCGGAATTTGCGGTTGCGGCGTCACCGTGCGCGACAGTCAGATGCGGAATCGTGCCATCGTGTACGCCGCCGTACGGACGATATCCGGGAAAGCGTTCGACTAAAGCAGTTGTCAGTGCGACGAACGGCTCGGCAGGGTCGGGGGTGAGATAGGTGGTGGTCGGAAACCGACCAATCTGCGTCAACGAAAAATCGAACGATGGCACAAAGCTCAACGCGCTTTCGGATTGTCGTATTACGGTCGACGTAATTTCGTCGGGTGACATGAAAGGGAACAGAAGCGTGATATGTGGCGGGACGCCCAGGCTTGCAGAAGCATCGAAGCGCCGCCGCAGGTCGGCGACTGCAGGTTCGGCTGCGGAAACTTCGACGACAAACGCTGTCGTGACCATACTGCGATCCTCTTTTGGCGGCCGCCGCATTGCGGCAATACGGTAGGAATGCGGTGGCGTAGCTTGCAGCGTAACCTTCCGATCAGAGCCTTAACAGTGCGGATAATCAGGCCCCCATTTCATCGAAGACACCAGCCGCCCGTTACCGGAGACTGCAGGCGATTTCGTCCGCCGAAGAGTGCCGCAAACTGTGAAACGTTTGGCACGCCACCTGCTCCAGTGACTCGGCCGTTTTAATCGCCTGTTCTCTCGGGACTTACACCAATCAACCTCTCTAAACTGAAACTTAGACAAGTTTCAAGGAGGGGAGCGTGCTAGTCTGAAACGGCAATATATAAAAACGCAATGAGTTACGGGGCACAACCATGAAGCAGGCCATACAGGACGCGGGGGGCGCGTGCGCGCAGAATACCCTGGTGCCGCACGTTACGGCGGTCGCGGATGAGTCGGAGCGGATCAACTGGATCGAGCTTTGCGCTCGCGTGGCGTCGGTCACCGTGCTGGGCGTATTTGCCTATCTGATCTATATACCGTGGCGATCGGACCCGAGCCGGATCACGCTGATCCTGCTGCTGGTTTCCGCGGTACTGACCGTCGGCATGTCGGCTTTTGCGAAACTGCCGAAACAGCGCGACTGGCATCCCGTCGCGGTGTGCTTTTCTCTGGGCGGCTCGTTCTACTGCCTGACCTATCAGCTGACCGCCAGTACCCAACTGATTCCGGAGTGGGCGGGGGGCACCTGGCAAATTATCGGGATCGCGTGGCAGCTGTTCGCCAAACTGTCGCTCGGGCGCTCGTTCGGCTTGCTGCCGGCGAATCGCGGGGTCGTCTCGACCGGCGCGTACCGGTTCATGCGGCACCCGATCTACACCGGTTATCTGTTGTCCGAAATCGGCTTCCTGCTGGCTAACTTCAGCACCCGAAACCTGGTCACGATCGGCGTCTGGATGCTGTTGCAGATCGGCCGAATCAGCATGGAAGAACGGGTGCTGTCGGAAGACGCCGATTATCGCGCGTACAAGGCGACAGTCCGGTACCGGCTGATTCCGGGCGTGTTTTGACGGGAATGCGGAAAGCGCGCAATGGCCGAGCGTCGACGAAGCGCGCCCGTGCGGCAGACATGAAAAAAGTCGGCGGGCTCAGGTCACGGACCTTCGCGCGCCGACCCCTTCCGGCCCGTCAGGACGTGTGCCCCGACGTCATGCTGAGTGCGACCGCCTGCGCGACTTCGATGCCGTCGATGGCGGCCGAATAGATGCCGCCCGCATATCCGGCGCCTTCGCCGGCCGGATACAGGCCTTCGACGTTCATGCTCTGGTAGTCGTCCTTGCGTCGAATCCGGATCGGTGAAGACGTGCGTGTCTCCACGCCGGTCAGCACGGCGTCGTGCATCGCGAAGCCGGCGATCTTCTTGTCGATCTCGGGCAGGGCTTCACGGATGGCTTCGATCACGTAGTCCGGCAGCGCGGTGCTGAGGTCGGTCGGATTCACGCCGGGCTTGTACGACGGCTCCACGGAACCCAGCGAGGTCGACGGCCGGCCTGCGATGAAATCGCCGACCAGCTGGCCCGGCGCGCGGTAGTCGCCGCCGCCGAGTTCGAACGCGCGTTCCTCCCATTTGCGCTGGAACGCGATGCCCGCCAGCGGGCCGCCGGGATAGTCGTCCGGCGTGATGCCGACGACGATGCCGGCGTTCGCATTGCGCTCGGCGCGCGAATACTGGCTCATCCCGTTGGTGACGACGCGGCCCGGCTCGGAGGTCGCCGCGACCACCGTGCCGCCCGGGCACATGCAGAAGCTGTAGACGGCCCGGCCGTTACTGCAGTGATGGACCACCTTGTAGTCGGCCGCGCCGAGCTGCTTGTGGCCCGCAAACTTGCCGAAGCGGCTGCGGTCGATCAGCCCCTGCGGATGTTCGATCCGGAAACCCAGCGAGAACGGCTTCGCCTCGATATGGACGCCGCGATCGTGCAGCATCTGGAACGTGTCGCGCGCGCTGTGGCCGACGGCCAGCACGACATGGTCGCACCGGAGCGTTTCGCCGTTCGACAGCTTGAGCGAGCGCACCTTGCCCTGGTCGATCTCGATGTCGTCGACCCGCGTTTCGAAACGCACTTCGCCACCGAGTTCGTGGATGGACGCGCGCATCTTTTCCACCATGCTGACGAGGCGGAACGTGCCGATGTGCGGCCGGCTCAGGTACAGGATGTCTTCCGGCGCGCCGGCCTTGACGAACTCGTCCAGCACCTTGCGGCCATAGTGGTGGGGATCCTTGATCTGGCTGTACAGCTTGCCGTCGGAAAAGGTCCCGGCGCCGCCTTCGCCGAACTGCACGTTGGATTCGGGGTTGAGCACGCTCTTGCGCCACAGGCCGAAGGTGTCCTTGGTGCGCTCGCGCACGGCCTTGCCGCGTTCGAGGATGATGGGGCGGAAGCCCATCTGCGCGAGGATCAGGCCCGCGAACAGGCCGCACGGCCCCATGCCGATGACGACCGGGCGCAGGAAATCGGCGCGCTCGGGCGCCTTCGCGACGAAGTGGTAGGCCATGTCGGGCGTCACGCCGCAATGCGGCTTGCCGGCGATGCGCTCGAGCGCGGCCGCTTCGTCCTTGACCTCGAGATCGACGATATACGTGAGCTTGATGTCCGAACGCTTGCGCGCATCGTGCGCGCGACGGAACACGGTGTAACGGAGGAGCGCGTCCGCCGCCACGCCGAGCTCGGCGAGGCGCGCGCGAATCGCGGCCTCGAGCGCGCTTTCGGGGTGGTCGAGGGGGAGTTTGATTTCGCTTAGCCGTAACATGGGGACTCGGATGCGATTGCCACGGCGCCGTGGCGATGTTGATACAGGTGGGGCCGGCATGCCGATGACGGCGTTGTTCGCCGCGCGCGCCTGCCGGGCGCAAACCATTCGTTGTCATTACGGGCAAGCGGTGCGAGCGGCAGCGCGCCGGCCCGTCCGGACAACTCGGGCAACTTCAGGATAGGCGCACGAAGCGCGCCTTGCGCACGGAAGATTACCGCGCCTCCCGGGTGACCGGGAGGCGGACGGCACGCGATCCTGGCGATGCCCGCGAGCGTTTGCGCGAAAGCCGCGCCATGCGGGCGCGGCCCGGGCGTTTACTCCGCTGCCGGATGCAAGCGGCTGTAGCGGTTGAGGATCGGGATCATCTGCGCGTAGATCTTCGGGTTCGCCGCGACGATCTCATGACGATGCAGGAAATCGGCGTCGCCCGTGTAGTTGCCGACGAGGCCGCCGGCCTCGGTGATCAGCAGGCTGCCCGCCGCCATGTCCCACACGTTGATGCCCTGCTCGAAGAACGCGTCGAGGCGGCCGGCCGCGACGTTCGCGAGATCGAGTGCCGCCGCGCCCGGGCGGCGCAGGCCCGTGCAGGCCTGCGTCATTTCGGTGAAGAGGCGTGCGTATGCGTCGAGGCCGTCCTTCTCGCGGAACGGGAAGCCGGTGCCGACCAGGGCGTCCGCCAGGCGGTCGCGGCGGCCGACGCGGATGCGGCGATCGTTCAGGTACGCGCCGCGGCCGCGCGTGGCCGTGAACAGGTCGTTCTTGTTCGGATCGTAGACGACGGCCTGCGTGACGACGCCCTTGTGCTCGAGCGCGATCGACACGCAGTAGTACGGAAAGCCGTGGATGAAGTTGGTCGTGCCGTCGAGCGGATCGATGATCCACTTGAATTCGGATTCGTTGTCGGATTCGCCCGATTCTTCCGCGAGGATCGCGTGATCGGGGTAGGCGGTCTTCAGCGTCTCGATGATCGCCTCTTCGGCGGCCTTGTCCACTTCGGTGACGAAGTCGTTCTGCTGCTTCTTGCGGATCTCGATCAGGTCGAGATCGAGGGACGCGCGGTTGATGATCTGTCCGGCGCGGCGCGCAGCCTTGACAGCGATGTTGAGCATGGGATGCATGGGCCTGGATCCTGTAGCCGGCGGCACGGGCCGCCACGAAGTGGAACAACCGCCCGGAACGGCGCAAGCATGCCGGGCGAGGTGAGACGCGAATTGACAAAGAGCGGGGTACGACCCGCGCCGCACGGTGTGCGACGCGTAAAGGCATGATTTTACCCGATTTTTGACGGTTTCAGGCGACCGGGATACGGGGAAACCCCCACTGTCCGTCCGGACGAGTGGGTTTGCCGCGGCGATGGCGATACCATACTGCCATTCTGATGAACCGAGTCGTATCGTAGTGGAAACCCCGCAGAACACCGCCGCGCCGGCCGAGCCGGGCGCGGCCTCGTCTCCGCCGCCGTCCGGCGGCTTCACGTCCACCCGCTTCGTGCTCGTCGAGCCGAGCCATCCCGGCAATGTCGGGGCGGCCGCCCGTGCGCTGAAGACGATGGGCTTCTCGCGTCTCGTGCTGGTCGCGCCGCGCGTGCCGCACGTGCAGAGCGACCCCGAGGCGATCGCGATGGCCAGCGGCGCGGACGACGTCCTCGCGTCCGCGCATGTCGTGCCGACGCTCGGCGACGCGCTATCGGGCGTCCACTGGTCGATCGCGCTGACCGCGCGTACGCGCGAATACGGGCCGCCGCGCCTTGCGCCGCGCGCGGCCGCCACGCAGGCGTGTGCGCAGGTCGGTACGGGCGACATCGCGCTCGTGTTCGGCAACGAGCGCACGGGCCTGGCCAATGAGCATGTCGAGCAGTGCAGCGCGCTCGCGCATATTCCGGCGAACCCGGCCTACAGCTCGCTGAACCTCGCGCAGGCCGTGCAGGTGCTCGCGTACGAGCTGCGCGTCGCGTTTCTCGAACAGGCGAGCGAGCCGTCGGCGCAACCGTCGGCCGAAGCCGGCACGCTCGCGCAGAGCGACGAGATCGAGCGGATGTACGTCCACCTCGAGCACGCGCTGATCGCGCTCGATTTCCTCGATCCGCGCAATCCGAAGAAGCTGATGCCGCGGTTGCGGCGCCTGTTCGCGCGCACGGGCCTCGAGCGCGAGGAGGTCAACATCCTGCGCGGCGTCGCGAAGCACATCCTGCTGAAGTCGGGCAAGCCCGACGGCGACGCGTAAGCGGCCGGCGCACCGGTTGCCGGTCGGTCGCCGCCCGGGTATCGCGTCGGGCCGTGCGTCGGTCGACCGGCGGCGCCGGGTCCGGTCCATTCCATCCGGCCGATCCTCCCCGCAAGCCTGTTGCAGCAAGCCTGTCGTTCGAATACCCGCGCCGGCGGCGGGGTGAACGCGCGACCGTGTGCGGCCATGCGCGACTGGCCCTACAATCGCCGGACGTCATAAGCAAATTACCCGGTGCGATAACGGCCGGGCATTGCCGGCGATGCCCGCCGGCCTTTTCCCAGACCACATCATGTTCACGAGACTGCGCGAAGACGTTGCCACGATTCGCGAGCGGGATCCCGCCGCTCGCAGTGCATGGGAAGTGCTGACCTGTTACCCGGGGCTGCATGCGCTCGTGCTGCATCGTTTCGCGCACGCCTGCTGGCGCGCGAAGCGCTACTGGCTCGCGCGTTTCGCGTCGCAGGCCGGGCGGTTCCTGACGGGGATCGAGATCCACCCCGGCGCGACGATCGGCCGGCGGGTGTTCATCGACCACGGCATGGGTGTCGTGATCGGTGAAACGGCGATCATCGGCGACGACTGCACGATCTATCAGGGCGTGACGCTGGGCGGCACGTCGCTCACGCGCGGCGCGAAGCGCCACCCCACACTCGAAGCCGGCGTGATCGTCGGCGCGGGCGCGAAGGTGCTCGGCGGTTTCACGGTCGGGGCGGGGGCGAAGATCGGCTCGAACGCGGTCGTCGTGAAGCCGGTGCCGGCAGGCGGCACGGCGGTCGGCAATCCGGCGCGCATCGTGATGCCGGCGCAGCCGAAGCCGCAGCCCGAGCGTGCGGCATTCTGCGCCTACGGGATCACGCCGAACGCCGACGATCCGATGTCGCTCGCGATCCACGGCCTGATCGATCACGCGGCGAAGGAAAGCCGTCGTGTCGACGAGATCGTCGCGGCGCTCGAGCAACTCGGCACGCATCTGGAAACGCTGCAGGGCGCCGATGCGGCGCGCCTCGATCTGCGCCGGCTGTCGGCGGTGCTGGAAGGCAAGACGGTCGAGCGCCAGATGTAATCCACGCGGCGGGCGCCGACGGCGGCCGGTCAATGCAACGGCAGCGGCGGCGTCACTCGAGCGGCATGGCGTGGATGCCTTCCGCATCGACGCGCAGGTAGCCGCCACGCGGCGTGCCGTGATCGAGATCCCAGTCGGGCAGCACCCAGCGGATGCCGCCGGGTTCCAGATGGCGCGCGGGGCGGTGCGTGTGGCCGTGAATGATCACGCTCGCGCGGCTCTTGCGGAACAGGGCGGCCACGCCTTCGCGCGTGACGTCGTAGATGGCCGAGGCAGGGCGCATCCGGCCCGCTTCGCTGTTCGAGCGCATGCGTTGCGCGAGCGCGCGGCGCCAGCGGAACGGCCACGCGAGAAACAGCCATTGCGCGACGCGGTTGCGCGCGAAGCGGCGGAACACCTGGTAGCCGCGGTCGGCCGTGCATTGCGCGTCGCCGTGCGCGAGCACGATACGCTGGCCGAACGCCATGATCAGCGACGGGTCGGGCAGCAGCATCGCGCCGGCTGCCTTCATGAAGCGCCGGCCGAGCAGGAAATCGCGATTGCCGTGCATCACGTAGAGCGCGATCCCGCGCTCGGAGAACGTGTGCATCAGCGCGGCCATGCGGGCCGCGAACGGATCGTCGTCGAGGAGGTCGTCGCCGATCCAGTATTCGAATAGATCGCCGAGGATGAACACCGAGTCGGCGCTGTCGGCGGTGTACTTCACGAAATGCTCGAACGCGGCGACCGTCTTCGGAATCGCTTCGCTCAGATGCAGATCGGACAGAAACAGGAACGGGCGTGCGGCTTGCGCGTACTGGCGTTCGCCAGGCACGCCCGCGGAGACGCTTCGCGGCGGACTCTCCTGCAACATCGAAGTGTCTCCGTAACCGTGCGTCAGACCACGACGGCCTTTTCGATCACGACGTCGTCGGTCGGCACGTCCTGGTGGAAACCAGCGTTGCCCGTCTTGACGCCCTTGATCTTGTCGACCACGTCCTGGCCTTCGACGACCTTGCCGAACACCGCGTAGCCCCAGCCTTGCGGCGTCGGCGACGAGTGGTTCAGGAAGTCGTTGTCGTTCACGTTGATGAAGAACTGGGCGGTCGCCGAGTGCGGATCGTTCGTGCGCGCCATCGCGACCGTGTAGTTGTCGTTCTTCAGGCCGTTGTTCGCCTCGTTGTCGATCGGCGCGTCGGTCGGCTTCTGCTTCAGGCCCGGCTCGAAGCCGCCGCCCTGGATCATGAAGCCGTTGATCACGCGATGGAACACGGTGCCGTCGTAGTGACCCTTCTTCACGTAGTTCAGGAAGTTCTCGACCGTCTTCGGTGCCTTCGCGGCGTCGAGTTCGAGCTTGATCACGCCGTGGTTTGTATGCAGTTCAACCATGATGAATTCCTTCGGTGAGGCGGTTTAAATGGCACGCGGCCGGTCGTGCGACGCGGCCGCGTGAGTCGCCGGACGTGCCGGCAGGTTCTTACTTCGAGACGATGCTGGCCGATTCGATCACGACCGGTTGCGCCGGCACGTCCTGCATCGGGCCGCGCGAGGTCGTCGCCACGCCTTCGATCTTCTTCACGACGTCGAGACCCGACACGACCTTGCCGAACACCGCGTAGCCGTTGCCGTCCGGGTTCGGGTAGTCGAGGCCGCTGTTGTCGACCGTGTTGATGAAGAACTGCGCGGTGGCCGAATTCGGATCGCTCGTGCGGGCCATCGCGATCGTGCCCGTCAGGTTCTTCAGACCATTGCGGCTCTCCAGCGGGATCGGCGCGCGGGTCGGCTTCTCCTCGAAGTTGGTCTTGTAGCCGCCGCCCTGGATCATGAAGCCCTTGATCACGCGATGGAAGATCGTGCCGTTGTACTGGCCGGCCTTCACGTAATCGAGGAAGTTGGCGACCGACTTCGGCGCCTTCTCCGGGTAGAGCTCGACACGGATGTCGCCCTGCGAGGTCTTCAGCTGCACGACGGGGTGCGCGGTGGCCGATTGCGCGAACGCGGGTGCGGTCGCGAGAAGGGCGGCGCCGCCAAGCGCCAGCAACAGACGTTTCATTGCGATCCTCAGGTTGGGAGGGGAAAGAAGGCCGCGCCGCTTATTGCGACGGCGCGACGTACGGCGCCGCCAGCGCGCCCGACGGACCGTTGAACTGGAACGTCGGCGACATCGGCAGCGTGGTGGTGCTCACGTTCGCGGCGGCGCGGTCGGTGTAGTCGCGCGTGGCCGGCGTCACCGCGCGCGCATTCGGCGCGGCTTTCGGCGGCGACACGATCTTCTGGAGATCGGCGAGGCGTTGCGCGGTCGCGCCGCTCGTGCGGCCGAGCGACTGCGCGCGCTTGTACGACTCGGCCGCGAGGCGCAGGTAGAGATCGCCGAGGTTCTCGTATGCGAGCGAATAGCTCGGGTTCGATTGCGTCGCGGTGACGAGCGCGGTGCGCGCTTCGTCGTAGCGGCCATGCTTCGCGTAAAGCGCCGCGAGATTGTTGTACGGCTCGGGCAGTTCCGGGTACGCCTGCGTGATCGCGACGAACTGCTGGATCGCGTCGTCGTCGCGGTTCAGGCGGGCCAGCACGGTGCCGCGCTTGAACTGCGCCTGAACGTCGTGCGGGTTCGACGCGATGCGCGCGTCGAGTTGCGCGAGCGCCTGCTTCCACTGCTTGCCGGCGATGGACGAGTCGATTTCGGGGGTGCCGTCGGCGACGGCCGGGGCTTTCTGCGCATGCGCCGCGGGGGCCGCGAAAAGCGTCAGCACGACGCCCATGACGGTGGTCGCAACGAGGGTCGCAGCGCTCGGCGCGCGGCCGCGATGAGGTTTCATAGGCGTAAATCGGAATGTTATACTCCGAGCCATTCTAACAAAACGTCTGCGCGTTCCGGCGAGCCGCAGACAGTCTTTCTTAGCCTCTCGTGGCCGTCACCGCTGTGCTTGCAGCCTGACCGCCCCATGTGATACGAGGACGCTCGGCCCGGTGCCGCAGCAGATGGTCCGTCCGTGTCGCATGCTGGGCGAGCTTCGCCAGGGCGGTTTCCTTCGGCTCACGGTTCATCTCTATGGAATCACTGCGCATCTACAACACGCTCGCGCGTGACAAGCAAGTCTTCGTGCCGCGCCAGTCCGGCGAAGTGCGGATGTACGTATGCGGGATCACCGTCTACGACTATTGTCACGTGGGCCACGCGCGCATGCTGGTCGTGTTCGACCTCGTCCAGCGCTGGCTGCGTGCGATCGGCTATCGGGTCACGTACGTGCGCAACATCACCGACATCGAGGACAAGATCATCCGCCGCGCGGTCGAGAACGGCGAGACGATCAAGTCGCTGACCGACCGGTTCATCAACGCGATGCACGAGGACGAAGCCGCGCTCGGTATCCAGCGGCCCGACCTCGAGCCGCGCGCGACGCAGTTCATCCCGCAGATGCTCGGCATGATCGAGACGCTCGAGGCGAACGGCTACGCGTACCAGGCGACCGACGGCGACGTCAATTACTCGGTGCGCAAGTTCGCGAACTACGGGAAGCTGTCGGGCAAGTCGCTCGACGACCTTCGCGCGGGCGAGCGCGTCGCGGCGAACGACGCGAAGCAGGATCCGCTCGACTTCGTGCTGTGGAAACGCGCGAAGGAGGACGAGCCGGAAGGCGCGTCGTGGGCGTCGAAGTACGGGATGGGCCGCCCGGGCTGGCACATCGAGTGCTCGGCGATGGGCTGCTCGCTGCTCGGCAATCACTTCGACATCCACGGCGGCGGGCAGGATCTGCAATTCCCGCACCACGAGAACGAGATCGCGCAGAGTGAAGGCGCGACCGGCGAGACGTTCGTCAACTACTGGATGCACAACGGCTTCGTGCAGGTCGACAACGAGAAGATGTCGAAATCGCTCGGCAACTTCTTCACGATCCGCGAGGTGCTCGAGCGCTACGACGCGGAAGTCATGCGCTTCTTCATCGTGCGCACGCACTACCGGTCGCCGCTCAACTACAGCGACGTGCATCTCGACGACGCGCGCGCATCGCTCACGCGCCTGTATACGGCGTTGAAGGACGTCGAGGCCGACACGCTCGCGCTCGACTGGAACGAGCCGCATGCGCAGCGTTTCGCGGCCGCGATGAACGACGACTTCAACACGCCGGTCGCGGTGGCGACACTGTTCGAGCTCGCCGGCGAAGTGAATCGCACGCGCGACGCGTCGCTCGCGCGGCAGCTGAAACAGCTGGCGGGCCTGCTCGGCCTGCTGGGCCGCGAACCGCGCGCATTCCTGCAGCAGGCGTCCGGCGCCGCGCAGGCGGGCGCGCTCGCAGCCGACGAGATCGAAGCGAAGATCGCCGCGCGTGTCGCGGCGAAGCAAGCGAAGGACTATGCCGAAGCGGACCGGATCCGGGCGCAGCTGCTCGAAGCCGGGATCGCACTTGAAGACAAACCGGGCGGATCGACCGAATGGCGTCGCGTATGAGCGCGGCGCGTTCCACTGACCGATCCGTCAGGTAGGAGGCAAGATGGCAACGGCTAGAAAAGCGCCGGTCAGGCGCGCGACCGCGGTCGCCGCACGTCCGGCAGCCAGGCGCGTGCCGGCGGCGAAGGCGGACGCGACGCGCGCCGTGCCGAACGGTGCGCTGAACGGTCACGCGCAGCCGGCGGCTGCGCAGCCGGCCGCCGACGCGGCCCGCAAGACGCGTGCGCCCGAAGCGGGCGGCGAGGAGGTCGTCGTGCGTCCTGCCTACTGGGACAAGGCGTGCGCCGATCTCGTCAAGCGCGACCGCATCCTGAAGAAACTGATTCCGAAGTTCGGTCCCGCGCATCTCGTGAAGCGCGGCGACCCGTTCGTCACGCTCGCACGCTCGGTCGTCGGTCAGCAGATTTCGGTGCCGTCCGCGCAGTCGCTGTGGGCGCGCATCGAGGACGCGTGTCCGAAGCTCGCGCCGCAGCCGGTGATACGGCTCGGTGCGGACAAGCTGATCGCATGCGGGCTGTCGAAACGCAAGACGGAATACATCCTGGATCTGGCGCAGCATTTCGTCTCGGGGGCGCTGCACGTCGACAAATGGACGTCGATGGACGACGAGGACGTGATCGCGGAACTCACGCAGATCCGCGGTATCAGCCGCTGGACGGCCGAGATGTTCCTGATCTTCAACCTGTCGCGGCCGGACGTGCTGCCGCTCGACGACCCGGGCCTGATCCGCGCGATCAGCGTCAATTACTTCAGCGGGGAACCCGTCACACGCAGCGAGGCGCGTGAAGTCGCCGCCAACTGGGAGCCGTGGCGCACCGTCGCGACCTGGTACATGTGGCGCAGCCTCGATGCGCCCGACGCCGACGCCTGAGCGTCGACTATCGGGTTTTGAATGTCAATAGTTGAGAGCCGGTTTTGAGCGTCGCCCGCGCGGGTAGAATACGCGCTGCCGCAAGACCCAAGGATTCGAACACATGAAGACCACGTTTCTGGATTTCGAACAGCCGATCGCCGAACTCGAGGCCAAGATCGAAGAGCTGCGATTCGTGCAGGACGACTCGGCTGTCGATATTTCGGAAGAAATCGAGCGGCTGTCGAAGAAAAGCCAGCAACTGACGAAAGACCTCTACGCGAACCTGTCGCCGTGGCAGGTGTCGCAGATCGCGCGGCATCCGCAGCGTCCGTACACGCTCGATTACGTTGCGGAACTGTTTACCGATTTTCACGAGCTGCATGGCGACCGCGCATTCGCGGACGACCTGTCGATCGTCGGCGGTCTCGCGCGCTTCGGCGGTCATCCGTGCATGGTGATCGGTCACCAGAAAGGCCGCGACACGAAGGAGCGCGCCGCGCGCAATTTCGGGATGCCGCGTCCGGAAGGCTATCGCAAGGCCGAACGCCTGATGCGTCTCGCCGAGAAGTTCGGGCTGCCGATCTTCACGTTCGTCGACACGCCGGGCGCGTACCCGGGCATCGGCGCGGAAGAGCGTGGCCAGTCGGAGGCGATCGGTCGCAACCTGTACGTGATGGCCGAGCTGAAGACGCCGATCATCACCACCGTGATCGGCGAGGGCGGTTCGGGCGGCGCGCTCGCGATCGCCGTGGCCGATACCGTGATGATGCTGCAGTTCTCGACCTATTCGGTGATCTCGCCGGAAGGTTGCGCGTCGATCCTGTGGAAGAGCGCCGCGAAGGCGCCGGAAGCCGCGGAAGCGCTGGGCCTGACCGCGCACCGCCTGAAGGCGCTCGGCCTGATCGACAAGATCATCAACGAGCCGCTCGGCGGCGCGCATCGCGACCCGAAGGGCATGGCCGCACTGCTGCGCCGCGCGCTCGCCGATTCGCTGCGCCAGTTCCAGGGCATGAGCATCGATGCGCTGCGCGAGCGCCGTTTCGAGCGCCTGATGGCCTACGGCAAGTTCAAGGAAACCACGCCGGGCGCATGACCGGCTGCGTATTCGATTCGCGCGCCGCTGCGCGCGCGTTCCTCTCGTGATCCCACCGACCGAATTCTCCGCCGACCGCGCCGTCCTCGACGCGGTTGGCGTTGCGCTTTCCGGCATGCCGGCCGATGCGCGCATCGCGATCGCCTTCAGCGGCGGCCTCGACTCGACGGTGCTGCTCGATGCGGCCGTGCGCGTCGCGGGCGCGTCGCGTTGCGTCGCGCTGCATGTGCATCACGGCCTGAGCGCGAACGCCGATGCATGGGTTGCACATGCCGAAGCGGAAGCCGCGCGGCTCGGCGTCGCGTTCGAATCGATGCGCGTCGACGTGCCGCGCGACAGCGGCCTCGGTATCGAGGCCACGGCACGCGAGCGTCGTTACGCGGCGCTCGACGCGATGTGCGAGCGCCATGGCGCGGCCACGCTGTGGCTCGCGCAACATGCGGACGATCAGGCGGAGACCGTGCTGCTGCAGCTGTTGCGCGGCGCGGGCATCGCCGGGCTCGCCGCGATGGCGCCGCGCTATCGCCCCGACGGCGTGAGCGTCGAACGGGTGCGCCCGTTGCTGCGATTGTTGCGCGCGCAACTTGAGCGCTACGCGGAGCAGCATGCGCTCGCATGGATCGACGACGAATCGAACGGCGACACGCGTTATGCGCGCAATGCGCTGCGCATCGACGTGCTGCCGGCGCTGGCCGTGCATTTCCCGGGTTTTCGCGATGCGCTCGGCCGCGCGGCGCAGCATGCGGCCGCCGCGCAGAAGCTGCTCGACGATCTGGCCGAACTGGATTTCGCCGCCGTTGCGCGCGACGACGGGCATGCGCTGTCGCGCGACGCGCTGGTCGCGTTCGACGACACGCGCGGCGCGAACCTGCTGCGCTTCTGGATGCGCCGGCTCGGCTTGCCGGGCGCGTCGGCCGCGCGGCTCGCCAACATGATGCGGCAGCTGCGCGCCGCGCATGACGCGCACGCGCTGCGTGTCGATCACGCAGGGCAGTGCCTGCGGCTCTATCGCGATACCGTTTACTGGGAAGCGGGCGACAGCAGCGAACCGGCCGATGACGGCACGGGCACGCCGCACCCGGAAGCAGCGCTCGCGTGGGATGGGCAGGAGGTCTGGCACGTGCCGGGCTGGCGCGGCACGTTCGTGTTCGCGCCGGCCGACGCGGCGAGCGCCGGCGCGGTGCCGGAGGCGCTGCTGCGCGGCGCCAGGCTCACGGTACGCGCCCGCGCGGGCGGCGAGCGGATGCGCATGTCGCCGGGCGGCCCGGGCCGCACGCTGAAGAACCTGTTCCAGGAGCGCGGCGTGCCGGCCTGGCAGCGCGACGTGCCGCTTCTGTTCGCGGGCGACCGGCTGCTCTACGTGCCGCGGCTTGGCCTCGATCGCGATATCGGCCTGTCCGGGAGCGAGGCGGCCGGCAACGGCGACTGGCGTCGGATCGAATGGCGCCCCGACCTGCTGATCGCGTAGTGGTCGGCACACGTCCGGCGGCGCGATGGCGCGCCCATTTTCACCATTTGGTAAACAGCGCCTGAACGGCTCCCAGCACGGCGGGCGGCTTGTCAAGCGGGCTTCTATCGGGTACGCTCGGTCGTTTGCTCGGCTCGATTTTTGAGCGTTTTGTGCAGGTTTTCCGCGTGACGTACCCGGTTTGCGCGGCCTGATCGGCCTTCCGGGCAAAATCCGTCACGCTTGCGTGTTGCGTCCCAGCCGTCCCCCTTGTCGTCCGTCCACAGCCACAAGCCGCGTGACCGAACGGCTACGCGGCCTGCCCAGCGCGCCCGTGCGGTTTCTCCTCCAGTTCAGAACGACAATGGCACTCATCGTACACAAATACGGCGGCACTTCGATGGGCTCGGTCGAGCGCATCAAGAACGTCGCGAAACGCGTCGCAAAATGGCATCAGGCCGGGCACCAGATGGTGGTCGTGCCTTCGGCGATGTCCGGCGAAACCAACCGTCTGCTCGGTCTTGCGAAAGAGATTTCGAGCCAGCCGAGCCCGCGTGAGCTCGACATGATCGCGTCGACCGGCGAGCAGGTCAGCGTCGGCCTGCTGTCGATCGCGCTGCAGGAAATCGGCGTCGAGGCCGTGAGCTACGCCGGCTGGCAAGTACCGATCAAGACCGACAGCGCGTTCACGAAAGCGCGCATCCACTCGATCGACGACGAGCGCGTGAAGGCCGATCTGAACGCCGGCAAGGTCGTGATCATCACGGGCTTCCAGGGCGTCGATCCGGACGGCCACATCACGACGCTGGGCCGGGGCGGCTCCGATACGTCGGCGGTGGCGGTCGCGGCCGCGCTGGATGCCGAAGAGTGCCTGATCTACACGGACGTCGACGGCGTCTACACGACCGACCCGCGCGTCGTCGAAGAGGCGCGCCGCCTCGATCGCGTGACGTTCGAAGAGATGCTGGAAATGGCCAGCCTCGGCTCGAAGGTCCTGCAGATCCGCTCGGTCGAATTCGCCGGCAAATACCAGGTGAAGACGCGTGTGCTGTCGAGCCTGACCGATCCGCTGATTGCGCTCGACGAAGAAATGCGCTCGGGCACCCTGATTACTTTTGAAGAAGACGAGACCATGGAAAAGGCAGTCATTTCCGGCATCGCGTTCCAGCGCGACGAAGCACGCATTGCTGTGATGGGCGTGCCCGACAAGCCGGGCATCGCATATCAGATCCTCGGCCCGGTCGCCGACGCGAACGTCGACGTCGACATGATCATCCAGAACCAGAGCGTCGAAGGCAAAACCGACTTCACGTTCACGGTCGGCCGCGGCGACTACCAGAAGGCGATGGACATCCTCACCAACCAGGTGCAGGGCCATGTCAGCGCCGAGCGCGTGCAGGGCGACCCGAAGGTGTCGAAGGTGTCGGTCGTCGGCGTCGGCATGCGTTCGCACGTGGGCGTCGCGAGCAAGATGTTCCGCACGCTGTCGGAAGAGGGCATCAACATCCAGATGATCTCGACGTCCGAAATCAAGATTTCGGTGCTGATCGACGAGAAATACATGGAGCTGGCCGTCCGCGCACTGCACAAGGCATTCGAACTCGACCAGGCGTCGTGAATTTTTCGTGATGCATTGAAGAAAATGCATCACCGAAATTGACGCACGGTTCGAAACCCTATAATATCTCGTTCTCGTCGCACTGCCTCCCTGGTGCGAGCGAAAGTTTGGGAGACGTGGCCGAGAGGTCGAAGGCACTCCCCTGCTAAGGGAGCATCTGGGCCAAAACCTGGATCGAGGGTTCGAATCCCTCCGTCTCCGCCAAAAGCGGTGACAAAGCCCCGCAAGTTCTCGGACTTGCGGGGCTTTTTCTTTTTCCGGCCCGTCGTGCCGTGTCGCGCGCGACAGGTCCGATGCTGCCGGATCGCGTCCTCACGCGAACCTCGTCGCGGCCCCTCGGGCAATGAATGCTCGACTTGAGCCCCTGTCATGCGCAACATACGCGTATCGACCGGCGCAATTCAAGGTGATGCTCGTGGCAAGCCCGCATGCAGTTCTGACGTTCCGCTCTCATCGGCCTGTCGACGGACTCGTCGACAATCACGCGCGTTACGCGCAGTTGCACGGCTACCGGCATGCGATCGTCGACGGCACGCACGTGTACGGCGAGCGCCAGCAGATCCTGCACAAGTACCACGCGCTCATCGCGCAGCTCGTCGCGATGGAGCCGGGCGCGTTGCTGCTCGTGCTCGATCCGTTCTCCGTCGTGTTCGATCCGCACGCGCTGCCGGACGTCGCGCACGGTTACGACGCAATCGTCACCACCCAGACGTCGAAGTCGCCGCTGCCTGCCGCGAGCGGCATGATTTTCCGCAACGTGCCCGGCGTGCGGGAGCGATTGCGCGAGCTCGCGCTCGAACTGGGCAAGTGGGCGATGCGCCTTCCGGAACGGCGTCACGCGTGCGAGGCGACGCTGCTCGCGGAGCACTTTGCGCCACTGCCGTTCGATGTACCGCTCGCGAACGGGCATTTCGCGTCGGTGCAGACGGTCTGGAGCGAGGGCATCGCGATCGATTCGATCGCCGGCGCTCGGCCGCTGGTCGCGCACCACGCGCCCGAGTGGCAGGACGTGGACGGTGGCTGGGCGCCGGCGGCCGACTACGACTTTCGCTACGTGGTCGCGCTCGTCGACGATGCCGAGCGGTACCAGCGCGGCGATTCCCCGCGCGCGCTGGACGACTGGCGCGCCGCGCAGCAGCGAACGCGCGAAGCGGAGCGGCACGTGAATCCGCACGCGCGTATTGCGTTCGTGAGCCTGCATACGCCGCATATCGCGGGCTATGGCGATCTGCACGAGGAAAACTTCGTCCGCTACTGCACGCGGCACGGTTATGCGTACCACACGTATCGCGAGGCGCCCGCGTTTCTGCCGGGCGGCATCGATGCGAACTGGGCGAAGCTGCATCTGATTCGCGAACATCTGCCGCACCACGAATTCGTGTTCTGGGTCGATGCGGACATCCTGGCAATCGACCAGAGTCGGTCCATCGACGGCGTGATCGAGGGCCGCGACTTCCTGATCGGTACCGATCACACGGCCTGGGCGATCAATTCATGCATGATCGGCGTGCGCAACGTGGCGCCGATGCGCGCACTCGTCGAGCGCATCTGCGCGCGCATCGAGCGCTTCGACGATCGGTCGTCGGTCTACGCGAGCGGCGGCGACCAGCAGGCGATCTATGTGGAACTGCTGGAGTCCGGCATGATCGATGCGCGTCATATCGTCGACGCGACGACGCTTGCGGCGTCGCCGGTCTACGCGACGCGCGACAGCCGCTTCGTTCATTTCCCCGCGCAACACGACCACTATCGAGCGGTGACGATGCGCGTGTGGGACCGGCAAAGCCATCGGCGCTGACGGCCCGGAGCATGAAGCATGCGCGGGCTGCCGTGACGGTGGGCGGGCAGGGTGGCCATTCGCTCGGCCGATAGAAATACAAATGTAAGTATCGATGTAAGAAAAAGAGGTGCGCCCGACCATCGTCCTGCCCGGCCTCGATAATTCCATTCCGGCCCCACGAAATGAACCGCCGGTGCCAAAAATGCGGCATTGCGTCGTTTTTCATGATGAGCCCCGGCGCGTAATACAAAAAATTACTCAATAAAATCAGCGTCATGTGTCGACGTGGAAAATTGAGGTTCTGCTGCGCTGCAGAAAATAATCAATCGCCTTATGCTCGTTAACCCGATCGCGTTTGAGCGGCATCAAGTTTTTCCGTGATGCCGCTTTACATTTTGCCAACGCTGGCGATTCACGAAATCTACCTGTCGATTTGATTTCGTACCTTTCGTCTCGCCTGTCCCCGATACAGTGCGCGACCTCCTCAAGGCTTTGTTGACATGCATGATTTCCCCTTCCTGAGCCTGGCCATCTGGGCTCCGATCCTGTTAGGCGCGTGCCTGCTGCGCGTCGGTTCCGACCATCACCCGCGCCGGACGCGGCTGATCGCGCTCGCGGGCGCGATCGTGGGGCTGGCGGCCGTCGTCCCGCTGGTTGCCGGCTTCGACGCACATTCGGCGGCGATGCAGTTTGTCGAAAGCCGCGACTGGCTGGCGGCGTTCAATTCCGGATGGCGTGTCGGCATCGACGGCGCGTCGCTGTGGCTCGTCGTGCTGACCGCCTTCACGACGCTCGTGGTGGTGATCGCGTCGTGGGAGTCGGTCACGGTGCGCGTCGCGCAGTACTACGCGTCGTTCCTGATCCTGTCGGGGCTGATGGTCGGCGTGTTCGTCGCGCAGGACGGGCTGCTGTTCTTCATCTTCTTCGAGGCGACGCTGATCCCGCTGTACCTGCTGATCGGCACGTGGGGGCGCGAGCGCCGCGTCTATGCGGCCGTGAAGTTCTTCTTCATCTCGTTCGCCGGCTCGCTGCTGCTGTTGATGGCGATGCTGTACCTGTATGCGCAGTCGCATACGTTCGACATGGCCGCGTGGCGCACGCTGCAACTCGGCTTCGCGCCGCAGTTGCTGGTGTTCCTCGGCTTCTTCGCGGCGTTCGCGGTGAAGGTGCCGATGTGGCCGGTCCATACGTGGCTGAGCGACGTCTATACCGACGGCCCGACCGGTGCCGCGCTGATGCTCGCGATGCTCAAGCTCGGCGGCTACGGGTTCCTGCGCTTCGCGCTGCCGGTCACGCCCGATGCGAGCCACTTCTTCGCACCGGCCGTGATCGCGCTGTCGCTGTTCGCGATCGTCTATGCGAGCCTGATCGCGCTCGCGCAGACCGATCTCGGCAAGCTGCTCGCGTATTCGACCGTTGCACACATGGGCATCGTCACGCTCGGGCTGTTCCTGTTCAACCGGATCGGCGTCGAAGGCGCGATCGTGCAGCTCGTGTCGTACGGCTTCGTCGCCGGCGCGATGCTGCTGTGCGTGAACGTGCTCGTCGATCGCACGAAGCAGCGCGAGATCGCCGCGTACGGCGGCGTGGCGGGCGTGATGCCGCGTTTCGCGACCTTCACGCTGCTGTTCGCGATGGCCAACGTCGGCCTGCCGGGCACGTCGGGTTTCGTCGGCGAGTTCATGGTCATCATGGGGGCGATCCGCTTCAACTTCTGGATCGGCGCGATCGCGGCGCTCACGCTGATCCTCAGCGCGTCGTACACGCTGTGGATGCTCAAGCGCGTGGTGTTCGGCAAGGTCGCGAGCCAGCGGATCGCGAAGCTCGCCGACCTTA
Source organism: Burkholderia sp. Tr-20355 (assembly GCF_017104685.1). NCBI lineage: Bacteria > Pseudomonadati > Pseudomonadota > Betaproteobacteria > Burkholderiales > Burkholderiaceae > Burkholderia > Burkholderia sp. Tr-20355. The sequence goes on from NZ_JAAGPK010000034.1 coordinate 30,246, forward strand.
ACCGTCGCGAGATCGTGATGTTCGCGTCGCTCGCGCTGATCGTGCTGGCGATCGGCATCGATCCGAAGCCGTTTACCGACGCGATCGATCCGACCGTCGGCAAGCTGATCCAGGAAGCGAGCCACTCGAAGGTGCCGGCAGGGGACGGCCCCGTGCCGGCGCTGCCGTCGTACATGGCGTCGACGCACGACTGAGCGCGGCGCGCGCGCCACGCAGGCCGCATCGCGTGGCGACGCGGTCGTTGCGCGCACATCGATCGAGGTCCGGCGCAGGGGCGCCGGGCCTGCTTCCGGCTGCGTGAAATTGCCCCGCGACAATGTGACTCACGGCAGATTTTGCAATGATGATTTGCCGCATCCACCGGTTTTTCATCACACCCGCGCGACGTATGATTCGGCCACTTTCGTGGATCGAATGCGCATCGGGCATACGCAAACGGATTCAATGACCCTCGGGCTGTGTGATGAAAAGAAAAGCTTCAAGAGGCTGGGCGGCGCTGATGTCGATCGGCGCGGCGTTGAGCCTGTCAGGCTGTAATTTAGACGTACTAAATCCGAAAGGTAGCGTGGGCGCCGCCGAAAAGGCGCTGATCGCGACGTCCACCTGGGCGATGCTGGTCGTCGTCGTGCCGGTGATCCTGCTCACGCTGTGGTTCGCGTGGCGTTATCGCGCATCGAACCGGAACGCGACCTATGCGCCGAACTGGTCGCATTCGACCGCGATCGAGGTCGTGATCTGGACGGTGCCGACGCTGATCATCCTGTTCCTTGGGGTGCTCACGTGGAAGACCACGCACGAGCTCGACCCGTACAAGCCGCTCGAGTCGTCGGTGAAGCCGATCGACGTCGAGGTCGTCGCGCTCGACTGGAAGTGGCTGTTCATCTATCCGGAGCTCGGCATCGCGTCGGTCAACCAGCTCGCGATTCCGGTGGGCACGCCGGTGAATTTCCGCATCACGTCGGATTCGGTGATGAACTCGTTCTTCATTCCGCAGCTCGGCGGCCAGGTCTATGCGATGGCCGGGATGCAGACGCGCCTGCACCTGATCGCCGACGAACCCGGCAACTACGCGGGCACGTCCGCCAACTTCAGCGGCCGCGGTTTCTCCGACATGAAGTTCCGCACGCTCGCGGAGCCGCGCGAACAGTTCGATGCCTGGGTGCAGAAGGTCAAGGCGTCGCCGGACCGGCTCGACGCGACCGTGTACGGCACCGTCGCGCAGCCGAGCGAGAAGGCGCCGGTGCGCTACTTCTCGTCGGTCGATCCGCGGCTCTTCCACAACATCATCGCGAAATACAACGATGGCCACGTCCTCGACCTGAAGGACGCCGCCTGCGGCACGAAGGGGTAACGCATGTTCGGCAAACTCACACTTTCGGCGATCCCGTTCGATCAGCCCATCATCATGGGGGCAGGCGCCTTCATGGGGCTGGTCGTGCTGGGCATTCTCGCCGCGCTGACGATCACCGGCCGGTGGAAATGGCTGTGGACGGAATGGCTGACCACGGTCGACCACAAGAGACTCGGCGTGATGTACATCATCGTCGCGCTGATCATGCTGCTGCGCGGCTTCGCCGACGCGATCATGATGCGCATGCAGCTCGCGCTCGCGTACAACGGGCCCGGCTACCTGCCGCCGCACCACTATGACCAGGTCTTCACGGCGCACGGCGTGATCATGATCTTCTTCATGGCGATGGTGTTCATGGTCGGCCTGATGAACCTGATCGTGCCGCTGCAGATCGGCGCGCGCGACGTCGCGTTCCCGTTCATCAACTCGCTCTCGTTCTGGATGACGGCCGTCAGCGCGATCCTGATCAACGTGTCGCTCGTGATCGGCGAATTCGCGCAGACGGGCTGGCTCGCGTACCCGCCGCTGTCGGAGCTGCAGTTCAGTCCGGGGGTAGGGGTCGACTACTACCTGTGGGCGCTGCAGATCTCGGGCGTCGGCACGCTGCTGACCGGCGTGAACTTCTTCGTGACGATCATCAAGATGCGCGCGCCCGGCATGACGCTGATGAAGATGCCGGTGTTCACGTGGACCGCGCTCTGCACGAACGTGCTGATCATGGCGTCGTTCCCGATCCTGACCGCGACGCTCGCGCTGCTCGGCCTCGACCGTTACCTCGGCATGCACTTCTTCACGAACGACGCCGGCGGCAACGCGATGCTGTACCTGAACCTGATCTGGGCGTGGGGCCATCCGGAGGTGTACATCCTGATCCTGCCGGCGTTCGGGATCTTCTCGGAAGTGATCGCGACGTTCGCGAAGAAGCCGCTGTTCGGCTACAAGACGATGGTGTACGCGACCTGCGCGATCATGGTGCTGTCGTTTCTCGTGTGGCTGCATCACTTCTTCACGATGGGCTCCGGGGCGAACGTGAACGCGTTCTTCGGGATCATGACGATGATCATCGCGATCCCGACCGGCGTGAAGGTGTTCAACTGGCTGTTCACGATGTATCGCGGCCGGATCGAATTCACGACGCCCGTGCTGTGGACGATCGGCTTCATGGTCACGTTCACGCTCGGCGGCATGACCGGCGTGATGATGGCGATTCCCGGCGCGGACTTCGTGCTGCACAACAGCCTGTTCCTGATTGCGCACTTTCACAACGTGATCATCGGCGGCGTGCTGTTCGGCTATCTCGCGGGCTTCAACTACTGGTTCCCGAAGGCGTTCGGCTTCAAGCTGAACGAGAAGCTCGGCAAGGCCGCGTTCTGGTTCTGGCAGATCGGCTTCTACGTCGCGTTCGTGCCGCTCTACGTGCTCGGCTTCATGGGCATGACGCGCCGCCTGAACCACTACGACAACCCGGCCTGGCATCCGTGGCTGCTGGTCGCCGCGTTCGGCGCCGTGCTGATCGCGATCGGCATCGCGTGCCAGCTGCTGCAACTGGTGGTCAGCATCCGCAATCGCCACCTGCCCGAGTACCGCGACACGACGGGCGATCCGTGGGGCGGCCGCACGCTGGAGTGGGCGACGTCGTCGCCGCCGGCCGACTACAACTTCGCGGTGATCCCGCAGGTGCGCACGCTCGACGCGTACGCGGACATGAAGGCGCGCGGCGAAGGGCGGCCGAACCCGGCGACGTTCCGCGACATCCACATGCCGTCGAATACCTGCGCGGGTCTCGTGATCGCGATCTTCAGCCTGGTGCTCGGCTTCGCGCTGGTGTGGCACATCTGGTGGATGGCGATCGGCGGACTCGTCGGGATCATCGCGACGCTCGTGATCTACAGCTCGCGCGATAACGACGGTTATTACATCCCCGCGTCGACGGTGCGGAAGATCGAGGACAAGCAGCCGACGACGCGCACGGCCGCGCGCGTCGACGACGTGGAACTGGAGGCCAACTGATGTTGCAGAAAACCTTGAGCGCAACCCTGCTCGAGCACGACGACCATCCGCCGTCGCATTCGGTGTTCGGTTTCTGGCTGTACCTGATGACCGACTGCGTGATCTTCGCGGCGCTGTTCGCGACGTTCGCGGTGCTGGGCCACCAGTACGCGGGCGGCCAGACCGCGAAGGAGCTGTTCGACATTCCGGGCGTCGCGGTGGAAACCGCCGCGCTGCTGCTGTCGAGCATCACGTACGGTTTCGCGATGCTCGCGGCGTACAAGCAGCGGCGCGGCGCGCTGCTCGCATGGCTCGCGGTGACGTTCGTGCTCGGCGCGGCGTTTCTCGCGATGGAACTGCGCGAGTTCTCGCACCTGATCGCGGAAGGCGCGGGCCCGCAGCGCAGCGCGTTCCTGTCGGCGTTCTTCACGCTGGTCGGCACGCACGGGCTGCATGTGACGGCCGGCCTGCTGTGGATGATCGTGCTCGCCGGGCAGATCGTGTTCCGCGGCGGCGACCTGACCGATCGCGACCTGCGGCGCCTCACGTGCCTGAGCCTGTTCTGGCACTTCCTCGACATCGTGTGGATCTGCGTGTTTTCCTTTGTCTATCTCGCGAGCGTGATCTAAATGGCCCATTCGCATTCGTCTCAACTCGAAGAAGGGCACGGCAGCGTCGGCGGCTACGTCGCCGGCTTCATCCTGTCGGTGCTGCTCACGGCCGCGTCGTTCGGCCTCGTGATGGGCGGCGTGCTGTCGCCGCATGCGTCGCTGATCGCGCTGGCCGTGCTCGCCTTCGTGCAGATCGTCGTGCACCTCGTGTACTTCCTGCACATGAACGGCTCGTCGGGCCAGCGCTGGAACGTGATGGCGTTCAGCTACACGGTGCTGACCGCGGCGATCCTGATCGTCGGCACGTTGTGGGTGATGCACAACGTCAGCATGAACATGATGTCGCGTTGATCGGCGTCGCGGCGCGGCGGTCGATATCCATGCGCGCTCATGACGAAAAGGCGGCACTCGCGTGCCGCCTTTTTCATTTCTCCCCCGGCCGCGTTGCGCCGGGCCGTGCGCGGTCAGTGCCGCACGCCGGCGTCGGCCGTCAGCGCATGGGTGCAGTCCGCGCGGTATTCGGCGGCGAGGCGCTGCTTCGCATCGTCGAGATCGTCGGGGTAGTAGGGGCTCGCGTGAGCCGGGTTGTAGCCGACCTGTTCGAGCTCGGTCAGTTCGCGCACGAGGTCCGCATGCGTGACGTCGTGGCCCGTGTGAACGAACGGGTACGCACGACATTCCTGCGGGGTGAGGCGGGGGCCCGCGAACGCGGCGGTGCTGGCGCATGCGAGCAGCATGCAGGCGACGGTGGTCGACAGTTTCATCCGGTGGCTCCTGGTTGCGCGGCTCGATGCCGCATGACGTCAGCGTAGGCGGCCCGCACGACGAGGCGGGCGACGCACGGATGAAACATGTTTCACGCGTGCTTGTCGCGGCGCGGGATGAAGCATTTTTCATGTAACGCCGGACGGCGAGCGCGTCGCCTACGATAGTCGCGGGCGCGTCGTGTGCGCCCGTCGCGACGTTCATTGAGAGGACAACCATGCGAGTACTGACGGTCGAGGACGATGCGGTGACCGCGAACGAGATCGTCGGCGAGCTGACCGCGCGCGGGTTCGAGGTCGACTGGGTCGACAACGGCCGCGAAGGGATGATGCGCGCGATGAGCGCATCGTACGACGCGATCACGCTCGACCGGATGCTGCCGGGCGCGGACGGCCTCGCGATCCTGACCGCGATGCGCACGGTCGGCATCGATACGCCGGTGCTGATGCTGAGTGCGCTCGGCGATGTCGACGAGCGCATCCGCGGGCTGCGCGCGGGCGGCGACGATTACCTGACGAAGCCGTTCGATTCCGGCGAGCTGAGCGCGCGCATCGAGGTGCTGCTGCGCCGCCGGCAGGCATCGGGCGTGCCGCAGCAGACGCTGCTGAAGGTCGGCGCACTCGAGCTCGACCTCATTTCGCGCTGCGCACGGCGCGGCGGCGACGAGATTCCGCTGCTGCCGACCGAATTTCGCGTGCTCGAGTTCATGATGCGCAACGCGGGCCAGACGATCACGCGCACGATGCTGTTCGAGACCGTGTGGGGTTATCACTTCGATCCCGGCACCAACCTGATCGACGTCCACATGGGCCGGCTGCGCAAGAAGATCGATCCGCCGGGCGCGGAACCGATGATCCAGACGGTGCGCGGCTCGGGCTACATGCTCGCGTGACGGAGGCGGCGATGGACACGGCTCGCGCGGCGAATTTCACGCGCCGCTGGCATACGACGACGTTTCGCTGGCTGTGCGCGTATGCGGCGATCTTCTCGGTGTCGCTGCTGCTGCTCGCGGGCGTCATCAACGCGGCGGCGACACACACGATGACGCACGACACCGACGAGGTGCTCGCGTGGCAGCTGATCTATTTCGATTCGATCCCCGATGCGGCGCTGCCGCTCGCGATCCACCGGCGGCTCGAGCACGAGCGCATGCATACGAGTTTCTACGGGCTGTTCGACGCGGCCGGGCATCGCGTGGCCGGCGACATCGCGACGCTGCCCGCGCTGCGCACGGATCGCGACGGCCGCACGCTGAACCGCACGCTCGCGCCGCTCGACGGCCAGCCCGCGCCGATCACGCGCGCGATGGCCGTGCGCCGCGACAACGGGATGACGCTGGTCGTCGCGCGCGACCTGTCGCATTTCATCCAGATTCGCGATGTCGCGATCCGCGGGCTCGTGATCGGCGGCGTGATGATCCTGATCGCGGGCATCGCGGGCGGCAGCATGCTCGGCATGCGGCAGATGCGCCGCGTTGCCGCGATCCGGCGCGTCACGCGGCAGATCGCCGAAGGCGATCTCGGCAAGCGGCTGCCGGTCGGCCGCTACGACGAACTCGACCTGCTCGCGCATCTCGTGAACCACATGCTCGACGAAGTCGAGCGGCTGATGGGCGAGGTGCGCCATACCTGCGACGGCATCGCGCACGACCTGCGCACGCCGCTCGCACGCGTGCATACGATGCTGGCGCGGCTGGCCGACCAGCCGTTCTGCGCGGACGATCCTGCGTCGGCGGCACTGCTGGCGTCCGCGCGCGACGAAACCGACCGGCTGCTCGAACGCTTTCGCGCGATGCTGCGCATCTCGGAGATCGGCACGCTGAGCCGGCGCGGCGGCTTTGCCGCGGTCGACGTCGCGGCGTTGCTGCGCGACGTGTGCGACCTCTACGAGCCGCTGGCCGAAGCCGTCGACGTGTCGTTCGAACTCGATGCCGCACGCGTCGACGGCATTCACGGCGACCGCGCATTGCTGTTCGAGGCGTTCAGCAATCTCGCGGACAATGCCATCAAGTTCACGCCGCCGGGCGGGCGCGTGCACGTCGTGCTCCACACGACGCCGAACGGCCCGCTCGTCCGGTTCGAGGACACCGGTCCGGGCATCCCGCCAGGCGAGCGCGACGCGGTGCTCGAACGCTTCTATCGCGGCGAGCGCACGCGCCACGTGAACGGGTCGGGGCTCGGCTTGAGCGTCGTGTCGGCCGTGATGCGCGTGCACGATTTCGCACTGCGGATCGGCGATGCGCAGCCGGCCGGCACGGCGATCACGGTCGAATGCTGGCCGCACTCGCTCGCGTGACGGCGCCGGGGAGCGATCGATGCGCATCCTGCTGATTGCTCCGTCGACGCCGGAGGCCGCGCGGCTCGACAAGGCGTTTCGCGAGAGCATGCACGGCGTCGAGCGGGTCGACGGATGGCGCGACGGCTGCTTCGCGGCGACGCAGGACCGCTTCGACGCCATCGTGATCGTTGCACCCGATGCGGCGGCCGATCCGGCGATCCTCACGGGATTGCCGCACCTTGCCGTGTCGGCCGGCGGCGCGACGATCGCCGCGATCGTCACCGGCGCCACGCCCGTGCAGCGCGCGCGGATGCTGCAGGCCGGGTGCGACGTGTGTCTTGCCCATCCGTGTTCGTTCGTCGAGCTGCACGAACGGTTGCGCGCGCTGTGGCGCCGGACCGGCGCGATCGGGACGCGCGAGCCGGTCCGGCTCGACGCGGCGACGCGAGCGCTCGAGGAGCACGGCAGGCGGCTCGCGCTCAGTGCGCGGGAATTCCGTCTCGTCGAATGCCTGCTGCGCGAATCGGGCCGGCCGGTCGGGCGCGATGCCGTGCTGCGTTACGCATGGGGCGACGCCGATATCGAACCCGAAACGGTCAATGCGCTGGTCGTGCGGTTACGGCGCAAGCTGGCCGCCCACGCATTCACCGCGCGGATCGAGACCGTCGCGCGATTCGGGTTCAGGTTCGACGCGGGCGGATGACGGCGCGGTAGCGCGTTGCGTGCGACGAGCGCAGGCGTGCCGCGCGTCGCGCGACACGTCCGTGTGCGTGCAGTCAGTGCGAATACAGTTCGCGGTTGAGTTGCGCGAGCTGCCCGTCGCGTTCGGCGTGGACGAGTTCGCGATAGACCTGCGCGCGCGTGAGCGGCGCGGCTGGCGAGGCCGCCCATGCCGGTCGCGACGGCAGCGGTGCGGGTGCGGCCGACGCGAACGTGTGCGGTGCTGTTGCCGCGGCGGGCGGCATCGCGCTGGCCCGGCCGGGCAACGTGACGCAGAGGGCGCAGAGGAGGGAGGTGAACATCAGGGTCTTCATGGCGTGGTCCTTTTCAAGTGACAGTAGCCGGTGACGTGATGGCGATGCCGGCAGGCACCACGTTATCGGGCGCGCCCGTGCGGGCGCCGGGCGCGCCGATGAAGAAACGTTCATGAATGCGTGCCGTGCCAGCCGCCGCCGAGCGCGCGCACGAGCCCGACGGATGCCTGCAGGCGTCGCGCATCGGCATCGAGCGACGCGATCTGCGTATCGAGTTCGGTCGTCTGCGCCGTGACCACGTCGAGATAGCTGACCGCGCCGTCGCGATAGCGCGACATCGCGAGTGCGAGCGACTGCCGCGCCGCGACGAGCGCCGCGTCGTCCTGGTCGGATTCGTCGCCGAGGCGGTGCAGCAGCGCGAGATCGTCCTCGACTTCCCGGAATGCCTGCAGCACGACGGCGCGATAGCGCGCGCCCTGCTCGGCGAATTGCGCACGTGATTTGCGTACGCCCGCGGCGCGCAGGCCGCCGTCGAACAGCGTCGCCGCGAGACGCGGCCCGATCGACCAGATCTCGTTCGGCGCGGCGAGCCACGGCGAAAACGTATCGCTCTGGAAGCCGGCAGCGAGGCCGAGCGACAGGTCGGGGAAATAGGCGGCGCGGGCGACGCCGATTCGCGCGTTCGCCGCCGCGACGCGACGTTCGGCGGCGGCGATGTCCGGCCGGCGTTCGAGCAGCGTCGACGCGAGGCCGGTCGGAATCGCCGGCACGCCGGGCAGCGCCGCGACGGGCGGCAGCGTGAACGTCGACGCGGATGCGCCGACGAGCGCGGCGATCGCGTGTTCGTCGAGTGCGCGGCGGGCGGCGATGTCGGAGGCGCGTGCCCGGGCGAGCGCGAGTTGTGTCCGTGCGCGCGACACGTCGAGCCCCGACGCGAGGCCGCCGCGATGACGGCTGACCGTGAGTTGCCACGCGCGGCGATACGTGTCGATCGTTTGCGTGAGCGTGGCCGCTTCGCGGTCGAGGCCCGCGAGGTCGAAGTAGGTGGCGGCCACGCTGGCCTGCAGGCTGAGCCGGACCGACGCGAGATCGTCGTCGGCCGCCTGCGCGTCGTCGCGGCCGGCCGCGACCGTGTTGCGGACCTTGCCCCACAGATCGACGTCGTAGCCGATGCCGGCTTCGAGCGTGTTCGACTCGTAGACGTCGGGCTGGCCGCTGCCGCGCAGCGGCCGGCGCGCCGACTGCCGGTCGCGGTCGGGTTCGGCTTCGATACCCACGCTCGGCAGCAACGCCGCATGCGCTTCGTCGAACAGTGCGGTCGCCTCGTCGTGCCGCGCGACGGCGGCCGCGAGGTCGGGATTCGCGCGTGCGACGAGCGGTTCGAGCCGGTCGAGCGTCGCGTCGCCGTACACGCGCCACCAGCCGTCGCGCGGCAGGCGGTCGGCCGGCGCGGCATCGACCCACGGGCCCGTTTCGCGAAACGCGGCCGGCACCGGAACGGCCGGCACGCGGTAGGCCGGTGCGAGCGAACAGCCGGCGAGCAGCGCGATGCTGCCCAGCCACGCGGCAAGCAGTCGGTCAGCCATGTGCGTGCTCCGTCGTGGCGGTGCCGGCGATGCGTACGGGGTCGCCGTCCGCGAGCGAATCGGGCGGATTGTCGATCACGCGATCGCCGGCCGCGAGTCCCGAGGCGATCTCGACGCGCGTGCCGAGATCGGTCGCGATCGACACGTTGCGCAACCTCGCATGCCCGTTCGCGTCGAGCACCGCGACCTGCAACCCGTCGTGACGGAAGATCAGCGTACTGGCCGGAATCGTCAGCGCATGCGCGGCGCCGGGCATCGCAAGCCGCACCTGCGCGTATTCGCCGGGAAAGAGCGTGCCCGCCGGATTGGCGATCGAAAACTGCGCGAGCAGCGTGCCGGACGCCGGGTCGATCGACTGCGCGGAATCCGCGAGCGTGGCGTCGAACGTCTGGCCCGGGCGCTCGGGTACGGTCAGCACGGCCTGCATGCCCGCGCGGATCGCGGCCGCGTCGTCCTGCGGCACGTGGACGTACAGCCGCAGTCGCCGCGCATCCGACACGGTGAAGAGCTCGGCGCCGTTGCCGCTGCCCGCGTCGATCAGCGCGCCGACGTCGGTCTTGCGGGCCGTCACGACGCCGTCGAACGGCGCGGTGAGCCGCTTGAACGATTCGAGCGCTTCGAGCCGCCGTACGTCGGCGGTGCGCGCGGCGACGGCCGCGCGTTTCGCATCGAGGTCGCTGCGTTTCTCGTCGGCCTCCTGCTGCGACACCGAATCCTGCGCAAGCATCTCGGCCCAGCGGGCGGCCGTGATCGCGGCGAGCCGCTCGTTCGCGCTCGCGCTTTGCAGGTCCGCGCGGGCCTGCTGCAACTGCTGGTCGAGATCGGGCGTGTCGATCGACGCAAGCAGCTGGCCCGCCTTCACGTGCGCGCCGATGTCCGCGTACCACGCATGCAGGTAGCCCGGCACGCGTGCGTAGATCGGGGCGTCGACATAGGCGTCGAGCCGGCCCGGCAGCACGAGTGCGTCGGCCGCGGCCGGCTGCGGCGCGACCGTGGCGACGGTCGGGATCGCTTGCTGCGCGGTCCACGCGGCGACCGCATGGGCATCGTGCACGCGGGCGAGGACGCCGGCGGCCGCGACCGCGAGCGCGGCGACGGCGCCTGCGATCGCGAGCGGCTTCAGGTAGCGCGGCGTGCCGGGGGGACGGACTTCGAATTCAGTGGACATGCTGTTCTCCCGGAGTGACGGAAAGGGATTCGGGGCGCGGCGCGCGATCGCGCCGGTGGACGAGGCTGAACACGACCGGCACGAACACCAGCGTCGCGACGGTCGCGCACAGCAGGCCGCCGATGACCGCGCGGCCGAGCGGGGCGTTCTGTTCGCCGCCGTCGCCGAGACCGAGCGCCATCGGCGCCATGCCGATGATCATCGCGAGCGCGGTCATCATCACGGGCCGAAAGCGCGTGAAGCCGGCCTCGAGCGCGGCGACGGCCGCGTCGGCGGTGTGCGCGAGCCGTTCGCGCGCGAAGGTGACGACGAGGATGCTGTTCGCGGTCGCGACCCCCATGCACAGGATCGCGCCCGTCAGCGCCGGCACCGACAGCGGCGTGCGCGTGACGAACAGCATCCAGACGATGCCGGCGAGCGCCGCGGGCAGCCCGCTCACGATCACGAACGCGTCGCGCCACGAATGGAAGTTCACGACGATCAGCAGGTAGATCAGCAGCACCGCGCCGGCGAGGCCGGCGAGCAGTCCGCCGAATGCGCCGTTCATCGTCTGCACCTGGCCGCGCACGGTCACGCGCGAGCCCTTCGGCAGGCCGGCGGCATTCGCGCGCAGCACGCGTTCGATGTCGGCGCTGACCGCGCCGAGATCGCGATCCTGCGTCGTCGCGAAGATGTCGTACAGCGGCGCGATGTCGTAGTGCGAGACGACCGCGTCGGTCTGACCGCGCACGATCGTCGCGAGGCCGCCGAGCAGTTGCGGGGCGCCCGTGCGGCCCGTGACGGGCAACGCGCGCAGGTCCGACAGCGACGTCATCCGGTACTGCGGCGTCTGCGCGACGATCGGATAGGACACGCCGTTGTGCGGATCGAGCCAGTAGGTCGGCGACACCTGGCTCGTGCCGGACAGGCTGGCGACCACCGCATTGGTGACGTCCTGCTCGGTGACGCCGAGCTGCGCGGCGCGCGCGCGGTCGACCGACACCGTGAACTGCGGATAGGTCGACGCCTGCTGCACGCGCGCATCGGCGACGCCCGGCACCGTGCGGATGCGGCGCAGCAGCTCGGTCGCGTACGCGCGGTTGGCTGCCCGGTCGGGGCCGGTCACCTGCACGTCGATCGGCGCCGGGGCGCCGAAGTTGAGGATCTGGCTCACGATGTCGGCGGGCAGGAACGAGAACGTCACGCCCGGAAACGCGCGCGGCAGCGCGGTGCGCAGTTGCTTCACGTAGCCGGCCGTCGGCGCGTGGTCGCCGGTGAGCGACACGAGGATGTCGCCGTCCTGCGGGCCGATCGTGCCGCTGTTGCTGTACGTGAGGTTGATCCCGCTGTTCGGCAGGCCCATGTTGTCGACGATGCTCGCGAGCGCGCGCGGCGGCACGACGCCGCGCACCGTGCGTTCGACGCGGTCGAACAGCGCGGCCGTTTCCTCGATGCGCGTGCCGATCGGTGCGCGCACGTGGATCGCGATCTCGCCCGAGTCGACCGACGGGAAGAAATTGCGGCCGAGCCCCGGCACCAGCACGAACGACACGGCGACCGCGGCGAGGAACAGTGCGACGAAGCGGCCGCGGTGGGCGAGGGCCAGCCCGAGCACGACGCGGTAGCCGGCGCGCAGCGCGGCGAAGCGGCGTTCGAAGCCCTGCTGGAACGCGACGAGCGGATTGCGTGCGCGCGGCGGCGCGAACGGCGCGCCGTGCGGCGCGAGCACGGCGGCCGGATGGGCGGCATGCGGTTTCAGCAGGTAACGGGCCATCATCGGCACGAACGTGCGGGACAGCACGAACGACGCGATCATCGCGAAGATCACGGCCTCGGCCATCGGCACGAACAGGAAGCGCGCGACGCCGTCGAGCAGCAGCATCGGCACGAACACGATGCAGATGCACAGCAGCGACACGAAGGCCGGCGCGACGATCTGCGACGCGCCGTCGAGGATCGCGCTGCGCACGTCCTTGCCCTGTTCCAGGTGCCAGTTGACGTTCTCGATCGTGACGGTCGCGTCGTCGACCAGAATACCGACGGCGAGCGCGAGCCCGCCGAGCGTCATCACGTTGAGCGTCTCGCCCGCGGCCGCCAGCGCGGCGATCGCCGCCAGCACCGCGAGCGGGATGGATGCGGCGATGATCAGCGTCGAGCGCCAGCTGCCGAGAAACAGCAGGATCATCGCGGAAGTGAGCGCCGCGGCGATCAGGCCTTCGCGCGCGACGCCGCTCACGGCGCCCTTGACGAACACCGACTGGTCGCCCATCACGACGAGCCGCAGCGACGGCGGCAGCGTCGCCTCGATGCGCGGCAACTGCGCCTTGACGCCCGCGATGATGTCGAGCGTCGACGCCGAGCCGCTTTTCAGCACGCTCATCAGCACCGCGCGGCGGCCGTCGACGCGCACGATGTTGCCCTGCGGCGGAAAGCCGTCGCGGACATGCGCGACGTCGCGCATGAAGATCACCGCGCCGTTAACCGTCCGGATCGGCAGCGCGTTGAGCTGGTCGATGGTCAGCGGGCTGTCGTTGAGGCGGATGTTGTATTCGAAGCCGCCGATCTTCTGCGTGCCGGCCGGGATGATCTGGTTCTGCTGCGCGAGCGCGGTCGCGACATCCTGCGCGGACAGCCCCTTGGCCTGCAGCGCCTGCGGGTCGAGGTCGATCTGCACCTGGCGCACCTTGCCGCCGTACGGCGACGGAATCGCGACACCCGCGACGGACAGCAACTGCGGCCGGATCACGTTGGTCGCGTAGTCGCCGAGCTGCTGTTCGTTCAGCGTGTCGCTCGTCAGCGCGAGCCGCAGCACCGGTACCGTCGACGCGTTGTAGTTGAGGATCTGCGGCGGCGTGGTGCCGGGCGGCATCTGCTTGAGCACGGTTTGCGAGATCGACGTGACCTGCGCGGTCGCGGTGCGGATGTCGACGCTCGGCTGGAAGAAGATCTTGACGATCCCGAAGCTGCGGAACGATTGCGACTCGATGTGCGCGACGTCGTTGACCGTCGTGCCGAGCGTGCGCTCGTAATACGTGACGATGCGCCCGGACATGTCGGCCGGCTGCAGGCCCGCGTAGTTCCATACGACGCTGATGACCGGGATCCGGATGTCGGGAAAGATGTCGGTTGGCGTGCGCAGCGCGGCGAGCGGCCCCGCGATCAGGATCAGCAGCGCGAGGACGATGAACGTGTAGGGGCGCGCGAGCGCGAGTCGGACGAGTTTCAGCATCGGCGAGGTCTCCGCCGGCGCGGGGCGCCGGCCTGTCAGCAAAGTGCCGAAGCGTGGCGGGCGCCCGATCCGGCTCGCGCAGTGTGCGAGGCGGTGCTTAACGCCGGGCGCGAGGCAGGATGAAAGATGTTTTAGGAAAGGGCACGGCGGGGGCGGGCGGGCGCCGATTGTTACAAGACGTTAGCGCGGGCTTTCCGTTGCGATGTGACGCATCAGTTCTTACAAACTTGAAATATGCGGAGGCGGGGCTTGCCGTTATAGTCCAGTCACACATGACACAACCAGAAGAGGAATCCATGAAGACCTTGCGTGTTGCCTCGCTCTTGACCGGTATGACGGCCTTGCTCGTGTCGGGCGCAGCAATGGCGGGAGTCAATGTCGGGATCAACGTCGGCGTGCCGGCGCCGGTCTACGTCGCGCCCGCGCCCGTGTATGCGCCGCCGCCCCCGCCGCCGGTCGTCTACCAGCCTGCGCCGGTGTATGCGCCGGCGCCCGTGTACGCGCCGGGACCGGCGATCGTGATCGGCTGGCACGGCGACCGCTACTGGGACGGCCGCCGTTACTGGGGCCGCGACGACTGGTATCGCCACCATGGCGGGCGTCCCGGCTGGGACCGCGGTCACGGTCACTGGGACAACGGCCGCCACAACGGCTGGCGCTGATATGGCGCGGTGCGCGCGCGTGACGCGTGCGCGCCGTCTGCCCGTCAACAAGACCGGAAACCGCCCGCGTGGCGGTTTTCTTTTGGCCCGGCCGATTGAATGGGTAGAATCGTCCCACGTTACTACCCTCATTCGACCGACAGGGCCTCTATGACGAAGGGTTCGCCCCGGGCCGCCGCCGTGCGGGCCGGTTCCGGCGCGCTGCGTGCCGTACGGGCTGCCGGCCGCGCGGCCGCGGCGTTTGCGCTATGCGCCGCGCTGGCCACGCCGGCCGCGCACGCGGCCTATGCGATCGCGCAGTACGGCGAGCCGAAGTATCCGCCGGGTTTCAAGCATTTCGACTACGTCAACCCCGATGCGCCGAAGGGCGGCACGCTCGTGCTTGCGAACCCGAACCGGCTGACGTCGTTCGACAAGTTCAATCCGTTCACGATGCGCGGCAATCCGGCGCCGGGCATCGACATGCTGTTCGAGAGCCTCGCGACCGGCAGCTCGGACGAACCGGCATCCGCCTACGGGCTGCTGGCCGACGACATCGACGTCGCGCCCGATCGTCGTTCGGTCACGTTCCACCTGAATCCGCGCGCGCGTTTCTCGAACGGCGATCGCGTCACGGCCGACGACGTCAAGTTTTCGTTCGATACGCTGAAGAGCAAGCAGGCCGCGCCGCAGTTCGGCGCGTATTTCGCGGAAATCGCGAAGGCCGTGGTGGTCGATCCGGCCACCGTGCGCTTCGAGTTCCGCAGCGCGAACCGCGAGCTGCCGCTGATCGCCGGCGGCGTGCCGGTGTTCTCGCGCAAGTGGGGCGTGCGCGCGGACGGCTCGCGCATCCCGTTCGACCAGCTCGCGTTCGAGCAGCCGATCGGCAGCGGCCCGTATCTGATCGAGCGCTACGACAACGGCCGCACGATCACCTATCGGCGCAACCCCGCGTACTGGGGCGCCGACCTGCCGGTGCGGATCGGCACCAACAACTTCGAGCGGATCGTCTACAAGCTGTACGGCGACGGCGTCGCGCGGCTCGAGGCGTTCAAGGCCGGCGAATACGACGTGCTCGTCGAGTACATCGCGCGGAACTGGACGCGGCGCGATGTCGGCAAGCGTTTCGACAGCGGCGAGCTCGTCAAGCGCGAATTCCGCCAGCACAACGGCGCCGGCATGCAGGGTTTCTTCATGAACCTGCGCCGTCCGCTGTTTCGCGACGCGCGCGTGCGCCAGGCGCTCGACCTCGCGTTCGACTTCGAATGGCTGAACCGCCAGCTGTTCTACAGCGCGTACACGCGCCTCGACAGCTATTTCGCCGACACCGACCTGCAGGCGACCGGCATGCCGGGCGAGGGCGAGCTGAAGCTGCTCGAGCCGCTGCGCGCGCAGCTCGATCCGGCCGTGTTCGGCCCGATGGTCACGCAGCCGGACACGAATCCGCCGGGTTCGCTGCGCGCGAACCTGCTGAAGGCGCGCGCATTGCTCGCGCAGGCCGGCTGGACCTATCGCGACGGCGCGCTGCGCAACGCGAAGGGCGAGCCGTTCGCGTTCGAGATCCTCGACGATGCGGGGGGCGCGATGGAAGGCGTCGTGACCGCGTACCAGCGCAACCTCGCGAAGCTCGGCATCGCCGTACGTTTTCGCACGGCCGATTTCGCGCTGCTGCAGAAGCGTCTCGACGCGTTCGACTACGACATGACGACGATCCGCCTGCCGGGCGTGCAGGTGCCGGGCGCCGAGCAATATTCGCGTTACGCGAGCAAGTTCGCCGACGAGCCGGGCTCCGACAACCTCATCGGGCTGAAGTCGCCGGCCGTCGACGCATTGCTGCACGCGCTCGGCACCGCGCAGACGCGCGAGGATCTGCTCGACGCGACGCACGCGCTCGACCGCGTGCTGATGCACGGCTACTACGCGGTACCTCAGTGGTACAGCACGACGCACCGGATCGCCTACAAGCGCTCGCTCGCCTATCCGCAGACGCTGCCGCTGTACTATTCGGCCGAAGGCTGGGTCGTGTCGACATGGTGGGCGAAGCCCGATCACTGACCCGCACCCGCCTTTCGTCCAATCGCCCAACCGATCACGAGTCGACGCCCTATGTGGAGCTACATCCTCAAACGCCTGCTGCTGATGATCCCGACGCTCGTCGGCGTGCTGACGCTGACGTTCGCGGTGATCCAGTTCGTGCCGGGCGGCCCCGTCGAGCAGGCCGTGCAGGAATTGCGCAAGGGCGCGACGGAGCAGGGCGCGGTGCCGTTCGGCATGCGCGCGCACACCGGCGTCGACGCGCAGCAGCTCGCGCAGCTCAAGGCGCTGTACGGGTTCGACAAGCCGCCGCTCGAACGCTACTGGCTGATGCTCAAGCGCTTCGCGCGCTTCGATCTCGGCGACAGTTACTTTCGCCACCAGAGCGTGTGGTCGCTGGTCGTGCAGAAGCTGCCCGTGTCGATCAGCATCGGGCTGTGGACCTTCTTCCTCACGTACCTGATCTCGGTGCCGCTCGGCATCGCGAAGGCCGTGCGCAACGGTTCGCCGTTCGACGTCGCGACCAGCCTCGTCGTGCTCGTCGGTTATGCGATCCCGGGTTTCGTGCTCGGCGTGCTGCTGCTCGTGCTGTTCGGCGGCGGCTCGTTCTGGCAGCTCTTTCCGCTGCGCGGCCTCACGTCGGACAATTTCGCGCAGCTGTCGCTCGTCGGCAAGGTGCTCGACTACCTGTGGCACATCGCGCTGCCGATCACGGCGTCGGTCGTCGGCAGCTTCGCGGTCGTCACGATGCTCACGAAGAACGCGTTCCTCGACCAGATCCGCCGGCAATACGTGCTGACCGCGCGCGCGAAGGGGCTCTCCGAGCGCAGCGTGCTGTGGAAGCACGTGTTCCGCAACGCGATGCTGCCGCTGATCGTCGGCTTCCCGGCTGCGTTCATCGGCGCGTTCTTCACCGGCAGCCTGCTGATCGAGACGCTGTTCTCGCTCGACGGCCTCGGGCTGCTGTCGTACGAGTCGGTCGTGCGGCGCGACTATCCGGTCGTGCTCGGCACGCTGTACCTGTTCACGCTGATCGGGCTCGCGACCAAGCTGCTCTCCGATCTCTGCTACGTGTGGGTCGATCCGCGCATTCAATTCGACAACCTGGAACGCTGACATGAAACGATCCATTCGCATGCCCGGCGTGATCGGGCGAGGGGCGCGATGAACCGGGCCGTCGCGTCATCCCGCATCGACGCCGCGCGCGCGCGCGTGTCGCCGTCGCCCGCGCGCCGCGTGTGGCAGCGCTTCAGGCAGCAGCGTCTCGGCTACTGGAGCTTCGTGATCTTCGTCGTCGCGTTCGTCGCGAGCCTCGCGGCGCCGCTGTGGTCGAACGACAAGCCGCTCGTCGTGCGCTACGACGGCCAGACCTATTTCCCGATGTTCCATGCGTATCCGGAAACGACCTTCGGCGGCGATTTCCCGACGCCGGCCGACTACCTCGATCCGTACGTGCGCAAGCGGCTCGAGGCGCCCGGCAACTTCGTCGTCTATCCGCCGAACCGCTATTACTACGACACGCTGAACTACTTCTCGAACGTGCCGAACCCGGCGCCGCCGTCGCGCGAGAACTGGCTCGGCACCGACGCGCAGGGGCGCGACCTGCTCGCGCGGCTCGTCTACGGGTTTCGCATCTCGGTCGAGTTCGGGCTGATCCTGACCGTGATCGGCACGCTGCTCGGGATCGCCGCGGGCGCCGTGCAGGGCTTCTTCGGCGGGCGCATCGACATCGTCGGGCAGCGGCTGATCGAGATCTGGAGCTCGCTGCCCGAGCTGTACCTGCTGATCATCTTCGCGTCGATCTTCGAGCCGAGCTTCCTGCTGCTGATCGTGCTGCTGTCGCTGTTCGGCTGGATCGGGCTCGCCGACTACGTGCGCGCGGAGTTCCTGCGCAACCGCACGCAGGACTACGTGCGCGCGGCCCGCGCGATGGGGCTCACGAACTGGCAGATCATCTGGCGCCACGTGCTGCCGAACAGCCTCACGCCGGTGATCACGTTCCTGCCGTTCCGGATGAGCGGCTCGATCCTCGCGCTCACGAGCCTCGATTTCCTCGGGCTGGGCGTGCCGCCGCCGACGCCGAGCCTCGGCGAATTGCTCGCGCAGGGCAAGGGCAACCTCGACGCGTGGTGGATCTCGCTGTCGACGTTCGGCGTGCTGGTCGCGACGCTGCTGCTGCTGACCTTCATGGGCGATGCGCTGCGCAATGCGCTCGACACGCGGATCGCCGATTCGGTGCGCGCGGCGGGAGGGCAGCGATGAGCAAGCCGACCGTATCGACGCAGCACGAGCTGCTGCTGTCGCTCGAGCATCTGCGCGTGCGCTTCGGCGACACGGTCGCGGTGGACGACGTGACGCTGGCGATCGGCCGCGGCGAGCGCGTCGCGCTCGTCGGCGAGTCGGGTTCCGGCAAGAGCGTGACCGCGCTGTCGATCCTGCGGTTGCTGCGCGACGCGGAGGTCAGCGGCGCGATCCGCTTCGCGGGGCAGGACCTTTCGACCAGGAGCGAGCGCGAGATGCGCGGGCTGCGCGGCTCGGACATCGCGATGATCTTCCAGGAGCCGATGACGGCGCTCAACCCGCTGTATACGATCGGCGTGCAGATCGGCGAGACGATCGTGCTGCACGACGGCGTCTCGGCCGTCGAGGCGCGCAAGCGCGCGATCGCGCTGCTCGCGCGCACGGGCATCGCGGAGCCGGACCGGCGCGTCGACAGCTATCCGCACCAGTTGTCGGGCGGCCAGCGGCAGCGCGCGATGATCGCGATGGCGCTCGCGTGCCGGCCGCGGCTGCTGCTCGCCGACGAGCCGACCACCGCGCTCGACGTGACGATCCGCGCGCAGATCGTCGACCTGTTGCTGGAGCTGCAGCGCGAGGAAGCGGAAAAGCGCGGGATGGCGATCCTGCTGATCACGCACGACCTGAATCTGGTGCGGCATTTCGCCGAGCGCGTCGCGGTGATGGAGCATGGCCGGCTCGTCGAGAGCGGGCCGGTCGAGCGGATCTTCGCGCAACCCGAGCATCCATATACGCAGCGGCTGCTGAACAGCCGGCCGCAGCGCACGGTCATGCCGGTGATGCCGATCGCGCCCGTCGTGCTCGACGCGCGGCACGTGAGCGTGCAGTTCGCGCGCAAGCGGCCGGGTTTCGCGGGCTGGTTCGGCACGGTGCCGGTGACGGCCGTCGCCGACGTGTCGGTGTCGGTGCGGCAGGGCGAGACGCTCGGCATCGTCGGGGAATCCGGGTCGGGGAAGTCGACGCTCGCGATGGCGCTGCTCGGGCTGCAGAAGACGGCCGGCGGCGAGATCGAATTCCAGGGGCGCGCGCTGTCGAGCTATCGCGGCCGCGAGCAGACCGCGCTGCGCTCGAACATGCAGGTGGTCTTTCAGGATCCGTTCAGTTCGCTTTCGCCGCGTCACACGATCGAGCGGATCGTCGGCGAGGGGCTCGAACTGCATCGCCCGGACATGACGCCCGACGCGCGCCGCGCGAAGTCGCTCGCGGTGCTGCGCGAGGTGGGCCTCGACCGCACGGTGCTGCAGCGTTATCCGCACGAATTCTCGGGCGGCCAGCGCCAGCGGATCGCGATCGCGCGGGCGCTGGTGTTGGAGCCGCGGATCCTGATCCTCGACGAGCCGACGTCGGCGCTCGACGTGTCGATCCAGCAGCAGGTGCTGAAGCTGCTCGCGAATTTGCAACAGAAATACAACCTCGGCTACGTGTTCATCAGCCACGACCTGGAGGTGATCGGCGCGATGGCGCACCGCGTCGCGGTGATGCAGGGCGGCGCCGTCGTCGAGTCGGGGGACGTGTCCGACATCTTCGCGAGACCGTCACATCCTTACACACAAAAGCTGTTGAAAGCGGTCTGGAAAGCGTGATAGGCGTCCAATGGTCTGATCATCTCGATTGTATTTATTAATTTGTTTTGACAAACGATTACGCGCTGGCTAGTATCGACCGAAATTTTCCGCCAATCAGCTGATTTTTAAGCACATTCCATCGACCAATGCAGCATCGATCCCTGACCCAGGCATGCGCGCGCACCATCGCCGGGCTATTCATCGGCGCCCTGTTCGCAGCAGCTCCCGGCGCGTTCGCCGACGAAGTCAGCAGTTTTAACCAGAATGTCACCAATTCGACTCAGATCGGGTCGGGTTCCTCCCTCCAGCAGGCCAGCACGCAGCCGTCGAGCGGCGGCGCGAAGTCGTTCCTCGCCGGCATGGCCGGCAAGGCGGGCGACGTGGTCGTCGGCGCGCTGAACATGATCGGCGTGCGTTATCGCTGGGGCGGCAACTCGCCGGATTCGGGCCTCGACTGCAGCGGCTTCGTCCGCTACGTGTTCCAGGACACGCTCGGCATGTCGCTGCCGCGTCGCGCGGAAGAGATGAGCCGCGTCGGCGAGAAGGTGAGCATGAGCAACCTGAAGCCGGGCGATCTGGTGTTCTTCAACACGATGCGCCGTACGTTCTCGCACGTCGGCATCTACATCGGCGACAACAAGTTCGTGCACTCCCCGTCGACGGGCAGCACCGTTCGCGTCGACGATCTCGACAGCGGCTACTGGGAAAAGCGGTTCACCGGCGCGCGCCGCATCGAATCGGAATTCCCGGCGATGAGGCCGGAAGACCTGCGGCGCGTGCGCGCGACGATCGGCGACGATTCGGCGAACGGCAACAACTGACGTTCGCCGGTCGGTCGGACCGGAAAAACCCTGTCACCGAAAGGCGGCAGGGTTTTTTGTTTTTGGGGCCGGCGTTGGTGGCGAGGCGGGTCGCGGGGCGGCGGCCCGGGCCGCCCGTTGCGGCGACAGCCGGGCTTACGCGGCAGCCACGCCGCGCGCGGCCGCGAGCTTGCGTTGCAGTTCCGGCATGATCCGCGCGACCGCTTCCTCGCCCGCGAGGATCGCCGCGTTGCGCTGGTTGAAGTCGCTGCCGCCCATCGCCGCGAGGTTCGGGCGGATCACGACGTCCGCGTACTTGTCGAGCTCGTAGGTCTTGATCGTCTGGCCCATGATCGTGAAGGTCTGCAGCAGCATCTCGATCGGGTTGTTGGTTGCCGCGCCGTCCGGCCGCGCCGAGATGTCGACCGCGATCACGAAGCTCGCGCCCATCTTGCGCGCGTACGACGCGGGCACCGGGCTCACGAGGCCGCCGTCGACATATTCGCGATTGCCGATCTTCACCGGTTCGAACACCGACGGCACGCTGCACGACGCGCGCACCGCGAGGCCCGTGTTGCCCTGCTGAAACAGGATCGGCTGGCCGCTCTGCAGATCCGTCGCGACGACGCCGAGCGGCTTCGCCATCTTCTCGATCGGCCGGTTGTTGAGCGTCTTGTTCAGGAAGTTCTGCAGCGCGACGCCTTGCAGCAGGCCGCGCGAGCGGAACGGCAGCGCCCAGTCGCTGATGGCCGCCTGGTCCATGTCGAGCGCGATCTTGTTGATCTGCAGCGCGCTCATGCCGGACGCATACAGCGCGCCGACCACCGATCCCGCGCTCGTGCCGGCGACGATCTCGACCGGGATGCCGCGCGCTTCGAGCGCCTTCAGCACACCGATGTGCGAGAAGCCGCGCGCGGCACCGCCGCCGAGCGCGATGCCGATCTTCACGGGCTTTTCCTGCGACTGGGCCGGGTTGGGGCGGGACTTGTCGCCGAATGACGTGCAGGCGGCGAGGCTGGCGGACGCGCAGGCGATCGTGAAGTGGCGGCGCGACAGGCGAGGGGACGACATCGAATGGTTCTCCGGCGGCTTGGCGGCGGGTTACACGGCCCGCGGCGGCGATAGGTTCCGAGCGGCCGCGCGGCAGGTTCCGGGCGGCCGGCGCCGCGCCGGCTGGCGGCCGCGGCGCGCACATCATAAAGCAAGCGGCGCGCTTGGCGCGATGTCCGGCGCGAGTATAATTCCGGCTTCTTTCCCGTTCCGGGCGTCGCCGGCTCCGTTGCTGTCCGGGCTGCCGCCGCCGTCCCGCGTCGAATCATTCATGCGCCCCAGGCGTTCGAGTTACCGTTTATGACCCGTCCTGTCCGTACCCGCTTCGCGCCGAGTCCCACCGGCTTCATTCACCTCGGCAACATCCGCTCCGCACTGTATCCGTGGGCATTCGCCCGCAAGATGAAGGGCACGTTCGTGCTGCGCATCGAGGATACCGACGTCGAGCGTTCGTCGCAGGAAGCGGTCGACGCGATCCTCGAGGGGATGCAATGGCTCGGCCTGGATTTCGACGAAGGCCCGATCTACCAGATGCAGCGGATGGACCGCTATCGCGAGGTGCTCGCGCAGATGCTCGAGAAGGGCCTCGCCTACCCGTGCTACATGTCGGCCGAGGAACT
This sequence comes from Burkholderia sp. Tr-20355, assembly GCF_017104685.1. NCBI lineage: Bacteria > Pseudomonadati > Pseudomonadota > Betaproteobacteria > Burkholderiales > Burkholderiaceae > Burkholderia > Burkholderia sp. Tr-20355. Next base: position 53,183 of record NZ_JAAGPK010000034.1, read on the forward strand.
CGACGCGCTGCGTGAGCGCCAGCGCGAAGCCGGCCTGAAGCCGCGTTATGACGGCACGTGGCGTCCGGAGCCCGGCAAGGTGCTGCCGGAGCCGCCGGCCGGCGTGAAGCCCGTGCTGCGCTTCCGCAATCCGCTGACGGGCACGGTCGTGTGGGACGACGCGGTGAAGGGGCGTGTCGAGATCTCGAACGAGGAACTCGACGACCTCGTGATCGCGCGCCCGGACGGCACGCCGATCTACAACTTCTGCGTGGTGGTGGACGACATGGACATGGGCATCACGCACGTGATCCGTGGCGACGACCACGTGAACAACACGCCGCGCCAGATCAACATCCTGAATGCGCTCGGCGGCGAGCCGCCCGTCTACGCGCACCTGCCGACCGTGCTGAACGAGCAGGGCGAGAAGATGAGCAAGCGGCACGGCGCGATGAGCGTGATGGCGTACCGCGACGCGGGCTTCCTGCCGGAGGCGGTCGTCAACTATCTCGCACGCCTCGGCTGGTCGCACGGCGACGCCGAGATCTTCTCGCGCGAGCAGTTCGTCGAATGGTTCGATCTCGAGCATCTCGGCAAGTCGCCCGCGCAGTACGACCACAGCAAGCTGAGCTGGCTGAACGCGCATTACATCAAGGAAGCCGACAACGCGCGCCTTGCCGAACTCGCGAAGCCGTTCCTCGACGCGCTCGGCATCGACGACGCGGCGATCGCGACGGGTCCGGCGCTCGACGCGGTGGTCGGCCTGATGAAGGATCGCGCGACGACGGTCAAGGAGATCGCCGAAGGCGCGACGATGTTCTACCGGGTGCCGGCACCGGAAGCCGACGCACTTGCTCAGCACGTGACCGATGCGGTGCGCCCGGCGCTGGCCGATCTCGCCGCCGCGCTGAAGGCGGCCGACTGGACGAAGGAAGCGGTGTCGGCCGCGCTGAAGGCGACGCTTGCCACGCACAAGCTGAAGATGCCGCAGCTCGCGATGCCGGTGCGTCTGCTGGTGGCGGGCACGACGCATACGCCGTCGATCGATGCGGTGCTCGTGCTGTTCGGTCGCGACGTCGTGGTGTCGCGCATCGAGGCCGCGCTCGCCTGAGGTCGTGCGTCGACGAAGCTGTCCGCGTGCGGGTGCGCGGCAGCTTCGCAAAATATTTCGCGCGAATCGCAAAAAGGGTATTTACAAGTTCAAAGTAGGTCCATATAATCTCATTTCTGTTCTGCAAGGGGGTATAGCTCAGCTGGGAGAGCGCTTGCATGGCATGCAAGAGGTCAGCGGTTCGATCCCGCTTACCTCCACCAACAGAACAAGCTGAGTTGATTTGCGAAGCAGTGGTGGTAATAAATGCTTCACAAAATGATTCAAAGCAGTTAGAATTTCGGCCTTCGCTGTTGACCAGAAGTGAATAGCGAAAGTCAGACGGATCTGAAAAGATCATGTCCCCTTCGTCTAGAGGCCTAGGACATCACCCTTTCACGGTGAGTACAGGGGTTCGAATCCCCTAGGGGACGCCAGATTCAGCGGCGTTTCGTCGTAGAAGTGTCGCGAGGCTTGCAGGAACGTAACCGACGTCCTGCGGGTTGGGTAAGAAAGCTGGAGCGGTAGTTCAGTCGGTTAGAATACCGGCCTGTCACGCCGGGGGTCGCGGGTTCGAGTCCCGTCCGCTCCGCCAGAACGAAGCCCGTTCAAGACGTTTTTGAGCGGGCTTTTGTATTAAGGATGTAAGCAGTACGTTGTCCCCTTCGTCTAGAGGCCTAGGACATCACCCTTTCACGGTGAGTACAGGGGTTCGAATCCCCTAGGGGACGCCAGATTCAGCGGCGTTTCATCGAAGTGTCGCAACGCGTGCAGGAACGTGACGAGATCCTGCAGGCGGTGGTGCAGAAAGCTGGAGCGGTAGTTCAGTTGGTTAGAATACCGGCCTGTCACGCCGGGGGTCGCGGGTTCGAGCCCCGTCCGCTCCGCCAGAACGAAGCCCGTTCAAAGAACGTTTTTGAACGGGCTTTCTCGTTAAGGATGTAAGCAGTACGTTGTCCCCTTCGTCTAGAGGCCTAGGACATCACCCTTTCACGGTGAGTACAGGGGTTCGAATCCCCTAGGGGACGCCAGATTTCGGCGTCGTTCGAACAAACGATGCGCCGGCAGGAAGTAACCGACGCCTGCCAGGCAAGCAGCAAGACTGGAGCGGTAGTTCAGTCGGTTAGAATACCGGCCTGTCACGCCGGGGGTCGCGGGTTCGAGTCCCGTCCGCTCCGCCAAAAAATGAAGAAGCCCGCCTCGTGCGGGCTTTTTCATTTGCATCGTCGTCGCGCCCGCTGGCGGGCGCGTGACCGCGGAGCGGAGGAAGCCGCCTGCGCGGCTTCCGGCGGGACTCGAAGGGATGCGCGTGCACGCGCATCCGCGGCCTGCAGGATGTAGGCGAGTCCCGTCCGCTCCGCCAAAAAATGAAGAAGCCCGCCTCGTGCGGGCTTTTTCATTTGCATCGTCGTCGCGCATATCGCCGGTCGCGCACCCGCCCACCGCTACGAGAAATTCGCGATTGCATCCGCGCGCGACTGCGCTATCGTGGCGGGATGCGTTCTTGACCCCTGCGTGATGCTCGACCCGACCGACCTGCGACTCCTGTATCAGCTCCGGCCCGCGGAACCCGGCGATTTCCCGTTCGCCGAAGCGCTGACGCACGGCAACATGGGCGGCTATTACAAGCGCCATGGACTCGTGTGGCGCAGCGACCTGTTCTACGCGAGCTGGCGTGAATCCGAGAACTTCATCCTCGAGGCCGACGGCGAGCGCATCGGCGTGCTGCGCGTGACCGAGGAAGGCGATTCGCTGCACATCCGCGACGTGCAGATCGCGGCCGGCCATCGCGGGCAGGGGGCCGGCACCTACATGCTCGACATGTCGCATCGCTGGGCGCGTGCGCGCGGGCTGCACGAACTGCAGCTGCGCGTGTTCGTCGACAATCCCGCCGCGCGCCTTTACCTGCGCATGGGCTACCGGGTCGCCGGGCCGCGGCTCTCGCAGCTGGGCTCGATCCGCCACATGGTGCGGCCGGTCTGAAGGTCCGGCGATGCGGCGCGCGGTCAGCGAGCCGCGTCGATCGCGTTGTCGTCGGGTGTTTCGTCTTCCGCGAGGCTGCCTTCCGCGCCGCGATGCTCGTAGCCGCGCAGCATGAACGCGCGCGGGCTTTGACCGAAGGCACGGCGGAACATCGCCGAGAACGCGCTCTGGCTCTGGTAGCCGAGTTCGCGCGCGATATGCGACAGCGGGCGCCCCTGGTTCAGCAGCGGGATCGCCCGCGCCAGCAGCGCCTGCTGGCGCCACTGCGAAAAGCTCACGCCCAGCTCCTGCTTGAAGAGCCGCGAAATCGTGCGTGTGCTCGCGCCGACCTCGCTCGCCCAGTGTTCGAGCGACTCCGCATGCGCCGGGTGCGCGAGCACCGATTCGCACAGCATGCGCAGACGCTTCTCGTCGGGCATCGGCACCGCGAGCGGCAGCGGTTCGGCGTGGCTCAGCTCGTCGAGCACGAGCCCGCACAGCAGCCGCTCGCGCGCGGCGCTCAGGTCGCGTGCGTCGAGCGCGACGATCAGCTCGCGCAGCAGCCCCGTCACCTCGACGACGCGGCACGCGTCGAGCCCGTCCGGCACGATCGACTCGTCGATATACAGCGTCCGCAGATAGGCCTCCTCGACGATCACGACCTCGTGCGTCACGTGCGGCGGCACCCAGATCGCGCGGGACGGCGGCACCATCCACGTCGTGCCGGTCGTCGCGACGCGCAGCACGCCGCGCGACGCATACGCGAGCTGCGCCCACGCGTGCGTATGCAGCGGGATGCGGCGGCCGGCGTCGACCTGCCGCGCGCGCACGCGCATCGGATGGACGGCGGTCGGCGCGAATTCGGGCGGAATGTCGATGACGTCGTACGGGTTCGATGCGTCGGCTTGGACGGGCGGATTCATGGGCGGTTCGGGCAGCGCGGCGGCGATGCCGTTATTTTAGAAGGCGCAGCGCGTGCGCATGCGGCGGTTTCCCGGGCGATCATGCCGTGTTCAAATGAACGTTGTGTGGGCGCCGGCGCTTCCCGGGCAGCGGGCCGCCGCTGCGAGCGCCGGCGGCTTCGAACCATCCGGCCGGTATCGCGGTCTATCGTGGCAGGCGCATTTTCATGTGAAGCGCGCGAACACGGCAATCACGAATCGAAGAGGAGAACCACGATGCGTTACGTATTCGTCTACGGCACCTTGCGTGCCGGACAAGCCAACGACATCGGCCATGCGGCCGCACGGCACGGAATCGCGGCGCCGACGCTGCTGGGCGCGGCCGCGCTGCCGGGCGAGCTGTACGATTTCGGCACGTATCCGGGGATGATCGCCGGGCCGGTGTCCGGCAAGTCGCTGGTCTGGGGCGATGTCTACGAGGTCGACGAGCGACTCGTCCCCGTGCTCGACGAGATCGAGCGCGTCTATCCGGGCGTCGACTCGCTGTTCAAGCCGGAAGAAGTGACCGTCGCGCTGGGCGGCCGGCAGTATGCATGCCTGTATTATCCGATCGTCGCGCATGCGGTCGCCGGGCGTCCGCGTATCGAATCGGGTGACTGGGTTCAGCACCGACGCGAGCAGGAAACCGCGTGAGCGTTCCGGCGGCAGTCGGATTCGCGTCAAATGAAAAAGCGCCCCGCGGGGCGCTTTTTTGCGGTCATCGCATGGGACGGGCGGCGACGCGCGGCCGGTCGCCGGTCGCTGCGTGTCGCGACGTCAGATTTCCTCGTACAGCGGCAGCGTCAGGAATTCGGTGAAGCCTTCCGACGTCGACATCTGTTCGAAGATGGCCGCGGCGCGCTCGTACGGCTGCGTGTTGCCGCCGACCGAGCGCTTGACGTTGTCGAGCTCGATCTTCGCGAATGCGCGCACGAGCTCGGCCGTGACCTTGCGGCCGTCGTCGAGCACGCCCTTCGGCGAGCGGATCCACTGCCACACCTGCGAGCGGGAGATCTCGGCCGTGGCCGCGTCTTCCATCAGGTTGTGGATCGGCACGCAGCCGTTGCCGTCGAGCCATGCACCGAGGTAGTGGATGCCGACGTTGATGTTGTTGCGCAAGCCGGCCTCGGTGATCGGCGCTTCCGGCTGGAAGTCGAGCAGGTTGCCGCCTTCGACCTGCACGTCGTCGCGCTGCTTCGCGATCTGGTTCGGCCGGTCGCCGAGCACCTTGACGAACTCTTCCATCGCGATCGGCACGAGGCCGGGATGCGCCACCCAGCCGCCGTCGTAGCCGTCGGTCGCGTCGCGCTGCTTGTCCGAGCGCACGCCGCCCATCGCCTTGTCGTTCGCTTCCGGATCGTTCTTGATCGGGATCAGCGCGCTCATCCCGCCGATTGCCGGCGCGTTGCGCTTGTGGCAGGTCTTCAGCAGCAGCAGCGCGTACGCGCGCATGAACGGCACCGTCATCGTGATCTTCGAACGGTCCGCGAGGCAGAAGTCACGGTCGTTCTTGAATTTCTTGATCGCCGAGAAGATGTAGTCCCAGCGGCCGGCGTTCAGCCCCGAGCTGTGTTCGCGCAGTTCGTACAGGATCTCGTCCATCTCGAACGCGGCAAGGATCGTCTCGATCAGCACCGTCGCGCGGATCGTGCCGCGCGGCACGCCGACCGCTTCCTGCGCGGCGACGAAGATGTCGTTCCACAGGCGCGCCTCGAGATGGCTTTCCATCTTCGGCAGGTAGAAGTACGGGCCCGAGCCGCGCGCGATCAGTTCCTTCGCGTTGTGGAACAGGAACAGCGCGAAATCGAAGATGCCGCCGGACACGCGCTGGCCGTCGACCGTCACGTGCTTCTCGTCGAGGTGCCAGCCGCGCGGACGCACGATCAGCGTCGCGACCTTGTCGTTCAGCCGGTACGACTTGCCGTTCTGCTCGAGCGAGATCGTGCGGCGCACCGCGTCCTTCAGGTTGATCTGGCCGTCGATCTGGTTGGTCCAGCTCGGCGCATTCGAGTCCTCGAAGTCCGTCATGTACGAATCGGCGCCCGAGTTCAGCGCGTTGATGATCATCTTGCGCTCGACAGGCCCCGTGATCTCGACACGGCGGCATTGCAGGTCGGCCGGCAGCGGCGCGACCTTCCAGTCGCCTTCGCGGATCGACTTCGTTTCGGCCAGGAAGTCGGGGCGCTCGCCCGCGTCGAGGCGTTTGGTGCGCTCGATGCGCGCCTGCAGCAGCGTCTGGCGACGCGGTTCGAACGCACGGTGCAGCGCGGCGACGAGTTCCAGTGCCGCGGGCGTCAGGATCGCTTCGTAACCCGGCTTGATTTCGCCGGTGATCGTCATGCCTTGCGGCAGCGTGATCGGGGTGCTCATGAGTCTCATCTCCTTGGTCGGTCAGTTGCGGTTTCGGTGAAGGGGGAAGGCGGCAGCGCCGCGAACGTCATGCGCCCGGGCCGGGGCGCGTGCGGTTTGCGGGCCTGCCGGACGGAGCCGGGGCGGCGAGGAAGGCGAGCAGATCGGCCATGCCGGTGCCCGTGCCGTCGGGCGGCGCGCCGAGTTCCTCGGCGGGCGCGCCCGTACGGTTGAGCCAGAACGTCGTGTAGCCGAACCAGACGGCACCGGCGACGTCCCACGCGTTCGACGACACGAACACGATGCCGCGCGGGTTCGTCCCGAACGCGGCGGTGCCGAGCGCGTAGGCGGCCGGACTCGGCTTGTACGCACGCGCGGTGTCGGCCGACAGCACGCGATCGAACAGTCCGGACATGCCGGCGCTCTTGATCGCGATGTCGAGCATCTGCGGGGTGCCGTTCGACAGGATCCCGAGCGGCGGGCGCGGTTCGAGCGCGCGCAGCTTGCGCAGCGCGGGCACGGTGTCGGGATAGGTGGACAGGCACGCGTATTCGTCCATCAGCCGCTTCTCGGCCGCGCTGTTCAGCGCCAGGCCGAGCCGGCGCGCGGCGAAGCGCAGCGCGTCGAGCGTGATGTCCCGGAACGGGCGATAGCGCGCACCGCCCGGATCGGCGAGCGTGCGCAGTTGCGAGTATTCGATTTGCTTGCGTCGCCACAGCTGCGACAACCGTTCCCCGTGTCCGGGAAACATCTGCTCCGCCGCGGCCAGGACCGCGCGCACGTCGAACAACGTGCCGAATGCGTCGAAGAGGATGGCGTCGGGAGAGGAGAGTGTCGTTGTGGCCGACATAGCCTTGCGCTCCAGTTTCAGAGGTCGGATCGATTCTATTCGTGATCGTATGGTCTAAAAAAGACGCTATTCATCACTTGATCTTTTACTTTCATATACCTAATCTTGAGCGGCTCAAGCTATTTGACGGACGGCGGTGCCGTCCTTGCGACTCATGGACCGGTTCAAGCAGATCGAAACGTTCGCCGCGGTCGCGGCGAAGGGCAGCCTGTCGGCGGCCGCGCACGCGGAAGGGGTCGCGCCGGCGATCATCGGCCGCCGCCTCGACGCGCTCGAGGAGCGGCTCGGCGTGAAGCTGCTGGTGCGCACCACGCGCAAGCTCACGCTGACGTTCGAAGGCTCGGCGTTTCTCGAGGATTGCCAGCGGATCATCAACGACATGCAGAACGCGGAGGCGAGCGTGTCGGCCGGCGGCGTCAAGGCGAGCGGCCACCTGCGGATTTCCGCGCCGGCCGGCTTCGGCCGGCGGCACGTCGCGCCGCTCGTGCCCGAATTCAGCGTCGGGCATCCGGACGTATCGGTCACGCTCGACTTGTCCGACCGGATGGTCGACCTCGTCAACGAGGGGTTCGATTGCGCGGTGCGGCTCGGCGAGCTGCCCGATTCGTCGCTCGTGTCGCTGAAGCTCGGCGAGAACCGCCGCGTCTGCGTCGCGTCTCCCGCCTATCTGGCGCGGCGCGGCACGCCGGTCACGCTCGCGGAGCTGGCACGGCACAACTGCCTCGCGCTCGCGGCGAACGCGAACCAGCAGCGCGGCTGGACGTTCCAGGAGGGCAACAAGGTCGTGTCGATCCGCGTGAACGGCACGATGGAATGCTCGGACGGCGCGGTGCTGCACGAGTGGTGCCTCGAAGGTTACGGCCTGGCATGGCGTTCGTGGTGGGAGGTCGGCGACGACATCGCGGCCGGCCGGCTCGTCAGCGTGCTCGACGCGTTTGCCGCGCCGCCGATCGGCATCCACGCGGTGTTTCCGCAGCGCCGTCATCTGCCGCTGCGCGTGCGCCTGTTTCTCGATTACCTGAAGCACACCTACGAGCAGCCCGGTTATTGGGGCGAGCAGGCGGCGCGCGCCCGCGCGTTTCCGATATGAGGGCGAACCCGCTGCCGGTGCCGGTCGAGCGATTTCGCGCACTACAATCGTAGGAGGCATCTCCGATGCGTCGCGGCCGGTCCCGCTGGGCTCGCGGCGCGCGGCGTGCGATTGACGAAGGAGGGCGCGATGTTCCGGCACATCCTCGTTCCAACCGACGGTTCCGAACTGTCGCAGAAGGCGATCGACGGCGCGATCGACCTGGCGCGCGCGGTCGGCGCGCGCGTGACGGCCTACGCGTGCCTGCCGCAGTACCCGTACTCGCCGTTTTCCGAAGTGATCATCGAACCGCCCGCCGATTTCCGCGCGCGCAGCGAGCGCGAGGCACGCGCGCATCTCGGCGAGGTCGAAGCGGCCGCGCGGGCGGCCGGTGTCGTCTGCGACACGTGGACGAGCGTGCATCCGTCGCCCTATCTCGGCATCATCGAGGCGGCCGAACGCGGCGGTTGCGACGTGATCTTCATGGCGTCCCACGGACGCCGCGGGCTCGGCAGCCTGCTGATCGGCAGCGAGACGCAGCGCGTGCTGACCCATACGAAAATTCCGGTGATCGTTTATCGGTAGGGCGGTGCCGCCCTCGGCCGGGCGGGCAGCGTCGCAAAAAAGGGCGCGCCGGACGAAGCCGGCGCGCATCGTTGCAGGCGGCCCGCAGGCCGCGCGGCCGGTCGCGCGATTCGCATCGCGCGCCTGCCGTCTCCTCCCTGATTGTTGTCCGGTGGCCGGCGCCGCGCCGTGACGAGGCGCGCCCCGGCGCGGCGCTTGCGCGTGTTACGCGACCTTCTTGCCGTCGAAGAACTGTTCGTCCTCGGTCGAGCCGTGCAGCGCGGTCGTCGACGCTTCGCGCTCGACCGTCTGCGTCACCGCGTCGAAGTAGCCGGTGCCGACTTCGCGTTGATGCTTGACGGCCGTGAAGCCCTTGTCGGCGGCCGCGAACTCGGCCTGCTGCAATTCGACGAACGCGCTCATCTGCGTGCGGGCATAGCCGTGCGCGAGGTTGAACATCGAGTAGTTCAGCGCGTGGAAGCCGGCCAGCGTGATGAACTGGAACTTGTAGCCCATCGCACCGAGTTCCTTCTGGAACTTCGCGATCGTCGCGTCGTCGAGGTTCTTCTTCCAGTTGAACGACGGCGAGCAGTTGTACGACAGCAGCTTGCCCGGGAACTGCTTGTGGATCGCTTCCGCGAACTTCTTCGCGTACTCGAGATCCGGCTTGCCGGTTTCGCACCAGATCAGGTCGGCGTACGGCGCGTACGCGAGGCCGCGCGAGATCGCCTGCCCGAGGCCCGGCTTGGTGCGGAAGAAGCCCTCCACCGTGCGCTCGCCGGTCAGGAACGGCTTGTCGTTGTCGTCGACGTCGGACGTGATCAGGTCGGCCGCTTCCGCGTCGGTACGCGCGACCAGCACGGTCGGCGTGCCCATCACGTCGGCCGCGAGACGCGCAGCCGACAGCTTCGCGACGGCTTCGCGCGTCGGCACCAGCACCTTGCCGCCCATGTGGCCGCACTTCTTCACCGACGCGAGCTGGTCCTCGAAGTGGACGCCCGATGCGCCGGCCTCGATCATCGCCTTCATCAGCTCGAACGCGTTCAGCACGCCGCCGAAACCGGCTTCCGCGTCGGCGACGATCGGTGCGAAGAAGTCGACATAACCTTCGTCGCCCGGGTTCTTGCCTTCCGACCACTGGATCTGGTCGGCGCGCGTCAGCGTGTTGTTGATGCGCTTCACGACGAGCGGCACCGAGTTCGCCGGGTACAGCGACTGGTCCGGGTACATTTCTCCCGCGACGTTCGCATCGCCGGCCACTTGCCAGCCGGACAGGTAGATGGCCTTCAGGCCGGCCTTCACCTGCTGCATCGCCTGGTTGCCGGTCAGCGCGCCGAGCGCGTTGACGAACGGTTCGTTGTTGATGAGGCCCCACAGCTTTTCCGCGCCGCGCTTGGCCAGCGTGTGCTCGATCGGGACCGAGCCGCGCAGGCGGACGACGTCCTCCGCCGAGTAGCCGCGCTTGATGCCCTTCCAGCGCGGATCGGTTTCCCATTGCTTCTGCAGTTCCTGTGCCTGTTGCTGACGCGACATGATGAGCTCCTTGATGCGGTGTATTGCCGAATGCGCCGAATCTGACGGTCGTGATGCAGTTCGCGAAGCGGGGCGCGTGCCATTCCGTTTCGTGAAGTCTTGTATAAGAGTCTAGGCAAATCGGCAGGCGCGAAACAGGGGCTTTGCACGGGATCGGGTAAATTTTTAACCGTTTTAAATCAACGATTTATATTTATCATTTCGAGATAAGAAATGCTCTTTCCCATCCCGCAATCGTACCGGTTGTGCCGTGCAACATGATTTTTTACGACGCAAAAAAATTTTTCGCATCGTGAAATGTCGAGCGAGGCGAAAAAAAACCGGCGCAGGTGCGCCGGTCGGCTGGACGGGTGGGGCCCATCCGTGGGGCGGCGGCGAGGCGCCGCCCGTGCGTGCTTACGACGCGGAGTTGCTGCGGCGCGGGCCGCCGCTGCGCTGGCCGTCGCGACGCGGGCCGCCGTCAC